>CAYYSO010000030.1:0-19072 GCA_964474415.1 uncultured Methylomarinum sp.
ATCTATCGCTATACAGAAACATCGGTATATTCGCGCACGTGGATGCCGGTAAAACAACGACTACCGAACGCATCCTCAAGCTGACAGGTAAAATCCACAAAATCGGTGAAGTACATGACGGCGCAGCGACTACAGACTTCATGGAACAGGAACAGGAACGCGGCATCACTATTCAGTCAGCCGCAACAACCTGTGAGTGGAATGGTCATAGACTGAATATCATTGATACACCGGGACACGTTGACTTCACTATTGAAGTTTATCGCTCACTGAAAGTTCTGGACGGCGGCGTTGGTGTATTCTGCGGCTCCGGCGGCGTAGAGCCTCAATCAGAAACCAACTGGCGTTATGCCAATGATTCAGAAGTTTCCAGGATTATTTACGTTAACAAACTGGATCGTATCGGCGCTGATTTCTTCCGCGTTGTCAAACAGGTGGAAGATGTTCTAGGCGCAGTCCCATTAGTCATGACTTTACCTATCGGTCGCGAGGATAACTTCACGGGCGTTGTCGATCTGCTGACTCGTAAAGCATGGATCTGGGACGATTCCGGTGATCCATTAAAATACGAAATTCAGGATGTGCCTGCCGATATGGTTGATGCTGTTGAAGAATGGCGTGAGAAGCTAATTGAAACCGCTGTTGAGCAGGACGATGATGCCATGGAAAAATATCTGGACGGCGAAGAACCGAATATTGAAACCATAAAACGCTGCATCCGCAAAGGCACTATTGACCTGGCATTTTTCCCGACTTATTGCGGCTCATCTTTCAAAAACAAAGGCGTGCAATTAGTTCTGGATGCAGTTGTAGACTATCTGCCCAACCCGACTGAAGTCAAACCACAGCCGGAAGTAGACATGGAAGGCAACGAAACCGGTAACTTCGCCATAGTTGATGCAGACAAACCATTGCGCGCTCTGGCATTCAAAATTATGGATGACCGTTTCGGCGCTTTAACCTTTATCCGCATTTACTCCGGTAAACTGGAAAAAGGCATGACTGTATTGAACACTTTCACGGGTAAAACCGAACGTATCGGCCGTATCGTTGAAATGCACGCCGACTCGCGCGAAGAACTGGATGCCGCTCAAGCAGGTGACATTGTTGCAGTAATCGGCATGAAGAATGTGCAAACCGGACACACTTTATGCGATCCTAAAAACCCTGCCACACTGGAACCCATGGTTTTCCCTGATCCGGTCATTTCTATCGCCGTTGCCCCTAAAGACAAGGCCGGCGCCGAAAAAATGGGTATTGCAATTGGCAAAATGGTTCAGGAAGATCCTTCTTTCCGCGTCGAAACAGATGAAGACAGCGGCGAAACCATTCTGAAAGGCATGGGAGAGCTACATTTAGATATTAAAGTCGATATTCTGAAACGCACGTATGGCATTGATGTTGAAGTAGGCAAACCACAAGTTGCCTACCGCGAAACCATTACTCAGCATATTGAAGACAGCTACACCCATAAAAAACAATCCGGTGGTTCCGGTCAGTTTGCAAAAATCGACTATATTATCGAACCGGGCGAACCGGGCAGTGGCTTTGTTTTTGAATCAACGGTTACCGGCGGCAATGTCCCTAGAGAATACTGGCCAGCCGTTGAAAAAGGATTTAAAAACAGCATGGAAGAAGGTGTTTTAGCCGGATTTCCATTACTGGATTTTAAAGTCAATTTAATTGATGGTGGATTCCATGCAGTTGACTCATCTGCAGTCGCATTCGAAATTGCAGCTAAAGCCGCATATCGTCAATCAATTCCCAAAGCAGGGCCTCAGCTAATTGAACCCATCATGAAAGTTGATGTCTTCACACCCGATGATAACGTCGGCGACGTAATCGGCGACCTTAACCGCCGCCGCGGCATGATTAAATCTCAGGAAGCAGGTGTCACTGGTGTTCGTATTAAAGCTGACGCACCCTTAAGTGAAATGTTTGGTTATATTGGCGACTTACGCACCATGACGTCAGGTCGCGGACAATTCTCAATGGAGTTTTCCCATTACCTGCCATGCCCTAAAAACGTAGCTGAAGAAGTTATTAAAGAAGTTCAAGAGCGTAATAAAAACAAATAAGGTAACACGCAATAAATAGCCCGCAGGGATTGCGCTGAATTTTTATTCATCTTCAAGGCGCAACGGAGGGCGCATAGCAAGCTATGTAACCGGAGTTACAACGCCGAAGAGGGATAAAAAGACAAGCAAGGCTGGTGGGTTATTTGTGCGGGCTGCCTAAGCACCAAAAACTGTAGAGACAAGATCTATCTTGTCTCTACAAGCGCCTTTCCTTTTAAAGAGCAAAAAAAAGCCCTCTGAACTATATAATTCAGAGGGCTTTTTTAATGTTTTTGTGTCAACAAAAATTAAGCATTGTAATTCGCACTGGCAAATTCCCAGTTAACCAAATTCCAAAAAGCCTCAAGATATTTTGGGCGCGCATTACGGTAATCAATGTAATAAGCATGCTCCCAAACATCACAGGTTAACAAAGGAGTTTGACCGGCAGTCAAAGGATTGCCAGCATTACTTGTGCTAACCAACTCCAATGTGCCGTTGCCATTTTTCACCAACCAGGCCCACCCGGAACCGAATGTCGTTACCGCACATTTAGTAAAGGCTTCTTTAAATTCAGCAAAGGATCCAAAAGTTCTGTTAATTGCATTTGCCAAATCTCCGCCTGGCTCACCACCGCCATTTGGTGACAAACTGTTCCAATAAAAAGTATGGTTCCATACTTGCGCGGCATTATTAAAGACACCACCTGAGGACTTTTTAATGATGCCTTCAAGAGACATACCTTCAAATTCTGTACCGGATACCAGGTTATTCAAATTGGTCACGTAGGTTTGGTGATGCTTTCCATAATGATATTCGAGTGTTTCTTCAGAAATATGAGGCGCTAACGCATCTTTAGTGTATGGTAAAGTGGGTAATTCAAAAGTCATGATGCTCTCCTAAACAAAATCAAAAAAAATGAAAGCTTCAAAAGCCCTCACCCTAAAACCTAGCATTATACTAAAGTATTTCCAACTTAGGAACGACATAGAGATATTACCAAAAAAATGGCACTAATTTATTGCTAAATTAACAACATCTTAACAAATGAACAGCAACCGATATAATAAAACAGCTTACTTAGACAAAGTGAAACCTCTTTTCGGAACTTCCAAACAGAACGATTACAGTAACCTTTGCAATAGCACTCACAACATATAACCATAAAATCCAAGCACACAGCGATCAAATATTTAATCATCTAATTGACTGCCAAATCAGGCAATCAACCTTCTCTCACTTATCCATTTACACTTCGCATGATTACAGTTGCAGATTTTATAACCTGATGATTTTTATCAATAGAGAACCACAACCATGATCGCCTTAAGCGCGCCACAATTTTTCGCGAAAGCTGAAATGGGATCTGTTCGATTTCAGCAGCGAAAAATGACGTGGCGATTAATGCCTTCGGCAACCTCGATTCGTCCTGCGTACGAGCCACTAGACCACATCCTCGTATACTCGATACAGGCTGTAGTACTTCCACAAATGACTTGACGACCTTGTGGGGCTATCGGGGACTAAAAATCTTCACTTCGCTGAAACTCCGTTTCCATGATTTTCAGTGGACGCATAACAACACTTATTTATCAAAAGGACCAATAAATGGCACTGGAAATAGAACACAAATTTTTACTCAGTAATGAGGATTGGCGGCAACACGTCAGCCACTCTGTTCACTTTAAACAAGGCTACCTTACTAGCACTAAAAAAAACTCCGTCAGAGTGAGAATTTCTGATAAACATGCCTGGCTAAATATAAAAAGCGCAGTAGCAGGATCACATAGACAAGAATATGAATACGAAATCCCTCTTACCGAAGCCAACGAGATTCTTGAAACCCTGTGCCATAAACCATTAATCGAAAAAACCCGTCATTATGTATTCCATGACAAACACACCTGGGAAATTGATGAATTTATGGGAGACAATGCCGGCTTGATCGTCGCAGAAATTGAGCTGACAAAACTAAATGAGACATTCACAAAGCCCACATGGATTGGCCAGGATGTCACCCTTGATTTGCGATATTACAACAATAATTTATGCAAAAAACCTTATAAAGAATGGCGTGAAAAGCTATAATTTCAATTAGATATTGAAATACAGCAAATTATGCATTATATTTACTGTATGAAAAAAACAACTATTGTTGCATTTTTGCTATTATTCTCATCGCAAACTTATTGCACCCCCCTGACTGACTCAATTCAGAAAATTGAGTCAGCCTGGGCTAGAATCTACTATCAACAAAACAGCGATCAACAAAAAATTTATTACCTCAAGTTAATAAAACAATCCAAAGAATTAAGTCAAAAATTTCCACAAGCAGTTGAACCAAAAATATGGCATGCCATCCTCCTGTCAACCAACGCTGCTTATGAACCTCCCATTAACGCTCTTTCTTCATTAAATAAGGCCAAAGAACTACTGGAAGAAGCCATAAATCAGCATCCCGAGGCATTAGAAGGCTCCGCATTCGTTACATTAGGAACACTCTATTATATGACCCCAAGCTGGCCGATTTCCTTCGGCAACCCTCAAATTGCTGAACGGCTGTTAAAAAAAGGCTTGCAAATTAACCCGAATGGCATTGATTCAAACTATTTTTATGCGGACTACCTGTTATCGCAAAACAGAGAAGATGAGGCTGAAAAGTACTTCGAAAAAGCCAGTAAAGCCCCCATTCGAAAAGAACAGTTTTTTGCTGATACACAATTACAAAAGGACGCAAAAATTGCTTTACTTGATGCACAAAAAAGAAAATTAGACAAAGGAAAAAATGTGTTCCTGTCACTATTCTCATCAAGCAATTATTAATCGCCGAATATTTTGAAATACACCGATGTAGCGGATTCAGGTTTTGCGGATGAGATATCCGACCATCTCCGCTATACAAAAGCTTACATTCATACCAAGTAATGCAAACACTTTATTTAAAGACACAAAGGCGGATATTTTTAAATCATTCAGTTTCTGCTAACATAGTAGCACTATTTATTCCTTTCAACTAACGGAAAATACCATGACCTTTGTAGTCACAGAAAATTGTATTAAATGTAAATATACCGACTGCGTCGACGTATGTCCTGTCGATTGTTTTCATGAAGGCCCCAACTTCCTGGTTATTGATCCAGAGGAATGTATCGACTGCACTTTATGCGAACCTGAATGTCCTGCAGAGGCAATTTTTGCTGAAGACGAACTTCCTGCCGATCAAGAAAAATTCATTGCCCTCAACGCCGAATTAGCGGGAAAATGGCCAACAATCACAGAAGTCAAAGACCCATTACCAGATGCGGAGGAATGGAACGGTAAACTCGGCAAAGCCAACCTCTTAGAACAGTAATGAATTTACAACACCTGATCTCTCCTGTTTTTAACAAACTGGAGAGATGCCTTCCTTTCACTTTCTGACAAATAAATAATAAGCACAAAAAAAGCCGGTTAAACCGGCTTTTTTTTAATCTTCGTTAACTTCTTCAACGACCTCAGGTCTATCAACTAACTCCACATACGCCATCGGAGCATCATCACCAGACCTAAATCCACATTTAATAATCCTCAAATATCCACCTTGCCTATCTAGATAACGCGGACCCAGTTCAGTAAATAACTTATTGACTACTTCTCGATCACGTAACTTTGCAAATGCACGTCGACGCTTTGCAACAGAATCAGCTTTAGATAAGGTAATCAAAGGTTCAGCAACTCTACGCAACTCTTTGGCTTTTGGCAAAGTTGTTTTGATTAATTCATGTCTAAACAATGATCCGGCCATATTGCTGAACATTGCCTTTCTATGACTACTATTTCTATTTAATTGTCTACCAGATTTACGATGTCTCATTTTTGAAATGACCTTTAACTAAATTTAAATTCCTGATTGAGATTGGTCTACTAAATTCTCAGGCGGCCAATTTTCAAGACGCATCCCCAATGACAATCCTTTAATCGCCAAAATATCCTTAATTTCTGTTAACGATTTCTTTCCCAAATTGGGTGTTTTTAACAATTCCACTTCAGTACGCTGTATTAAATCGCCTATGTAGTAAATATTCTCAGCTTTTAAGCAATTAGCAGACCTGACAGTCAACTCCAAATCGTCAACAGGACGAAGCAAAACGGGATCGAAAGCTTCTTCCTCAACTATTTCTTCATCAACCACTTGCTCATTGACTTTTTCAAAATCAACAAATACTGACAACTGATCATGTAAAATTGTAGCCGCTAATTTTATTACTTCTTCTGGATCCACAGTACCATTTGTTTCCAGCTCGAAAACCAGTCTATCCAAATTAGTACGCTGCTCCACCCGTGTAGACTCAACATGATAAGCAACCTTATCAATAGGACTGTATGCCGCATCAACCATCAAAACGCCAACAGGAATATTTTCCATCACTTCCTTTCTGACATTAGCAGGAACATAACCCCGCCCTCGCTCAACCTTCAGATTGATATTGATATTTCCTTCCTGGGTTAAGTTAGCAATTACCAACTCAGGATTTACAATATCCACATCATGCGGAATAGTTATATCCCCCGCTGTTACTGCTCCAGGACCCGACTTATTTAGATTCAGGGTTACCGCATCCTTTGAATGCAACTTTACTGCGAGTTTTTTAAGATTTAAAAGAATATCTATAACATCCTCATGAACACCATCAATAGTAGTATATTCATGTAGAACACCTTCAATCTCTACTTCGGTAACAGCACACCCCGGTATTGAAGACAGCATGACTCGCCTTAAAGCATTACCTAACGAATGCCCAAAGCCTCGTTCTAAAGGCTCAATTACGATCCTAGAATGATTTACTGTCTGACTAACTACTTCTACCAGCTGTGGTTTTAATAAGCCAGCAATAGAATTCTGCATATTTTAATCTCAGAATGATTATTTAGAATAAAGCTCTACAACTAACTGCTCGTTTATATCAGAACCCAAATCAGCACGATCAGGCAATGACTTAAATGTTCCGGCCATCTCTTTAATATTAACTTCGACCCAGCCAGGAAAACCATATTGCTCCATCACTGATAAAGCATCAATTACCCTTTGTTGCTTCTTGGCTTTTTCCCTGATAGAAATAACATCACCAGCCCGCACCTGATATGAAGGAATATTCGTTATCTGATCATTTACCAGAATCGCTTTATGGGAGACCAATTGCCTTGCTTCAGCACGAGTATTGGCATATCCCATCCTGTACACAACGTTGTCTAAGCGGCTTTCAAGCAAATTCAAAAGATTTTGACCTGTAGCGCCTTTCTGCAAATCTGCAGCTTTATAATAGTTCCTAAATTGCTTTTCTAACACACCATAAATACGGCGTATCCGTTGCTTTGCTCTCAATTGCAAAGCATAGTCAGAATTACGTGTACGTTTTGTACCATGCTGCCCTGGACGCTGTTCTAACTTACACTTACCCTCTAACGATTTACCTCTGCTTTTCAGAAATAAATCAGTTCCTTCTCTTCGACTTAACTTACAAGTTGGACCAAGATATCTTGCCATTATTACTACTCCGAAATCTTAAACGCGGCGTTTTTTTGGTGGACGACATCCGTTATGTGGAATCGGAGTTACGTCAACGATATTTGAAATCTTAAACCCTAGATTATTTAAGGCTCGCACTGCAGATTCACGACCCGGACCAGGCCCCTTAATCATCACGTCAAGGTTTTTCATACCATACTCACGAGCCACTGAACCTGCCTTTTCTGCCGCAACTTGCGCCGCGAACGGTGTACTTTTCCGAGAACCACGAAAACCTGACCCACCAGATGTCGCCCAGGAAAGAGCATTACCTTTTCTATCTGTTATGGTAATAATTGTATTATTAAAAGAAGCGTGCACATGAGCCACCCCATCTGCCACTTCTTTTTTAATGCGTTTTTTTGATCGATTTTGAGTTGCCATTATTTAGTATATCCAGAATATCTTATTTTCTTATGGGTTTACGCGGACCTTTTCGCGTTCGGGCATTTGTTCGCGTTCTTTGCCCTCTTAACGGCAATCCTCTACGATGCCTGATCCCGCGATAGCAACCAAGATCCATCAATCGCTTGATGTTCATTGAAACCTCTCTGCGAAGATCACCTTCCACAGTCATGCCGGAAATAATCTTACGGATCGATTCCAATTGCTCATCGGCCAAATCTTTGATTTTAACAGAAGGCTCAACACCAACTTCTCTACATATTTTTTGTGCAGTTTGACGACCAACACCATAAATTGCAGTCAAAGCGATATCTGCATGCTTATGGTCTGCTACGTTTATTCCGGCAATACGTGCCATCTAGATACTCCTACAACAGTACTCTAAAGTTAAGCGCGAAATTATAGCATCCCACTAAATCAAGCGCAACAAAAATTAACCCTGACGCTGTTTATGCCGTCCATCTTTACAGATGACACGAACAACACCGTTTCTTTTAATTACTTTACAATTTCTACAAATTTTCTTAACAGATGCACGAACTTTCACAGCAATCCCCTTAACCTAAATACATTACTTTTTAAGATTGGCCTTTTTCATCAGACCTTCATATTGTTGTGACATTAAATGTGTTTGCATTTGTGAAATAAAATCCATTACAACAACAACAATAATTAACAACGAAGTACCACCAAAATAAAATGGCACATTCCAGTATACAATAAGGAATTCCGGCAACAAACAGACTAATGTTATATAAAAAGCACCGATTAATGTTAGCCTGGTCATCACTTTATCAATGTAGGCTGTAGTCTGTACTCCCGGTCTAATTCCAGGCAAAAAAGCACCTGACTTTTTTAAGTTATCTGCAGTTTCCTTGGAATTAAAGACCAAGGCGGTATAGAAGAAACAGAAAAAAATGATAGCTGCCGCATAAAACATAACATATACAGGCTGCCCTGGAGACAACACAGTTGACACATCCTGCAACCAGGTAAATCCTTCAGCATTACCAAACCATCCAGCTATAGTAGCAGGAAAAAGAATAATACTAGACGCAAAAATCGGAGGTATCACACCTGCCATATTAAGCTTTAGTGGCAAGAAACTGCTTTGTCCGGCATACATTCGACGGCCTTGCTGACGCTTTGGATAATTGATAATTATCCGTCTTTGCCCCCGCTCCACAAAAACTACTAACGCAGTTACCGCTATTGCAATCAGGAACAACAAAACAATAAAGGCGCCATTCATTTCACCCGTACTAGCCAACTCTAATGTACCACCTATAGCCGACGGCAAGCCAGAAACAATACCAGCAAAAATAATCAGTGAAATACCGTTTCCAATACCTCTTTCAGTCACCTGTTCTCCAAGCCACATCAGAAATATGGTTCCCGTTACTAATGTTATAGTTGTAATTACTATAAAACTTATACCGGGATTAATAACTACAGCCAAGCCGCCCGCAGTTTGATTTTGTAGCGCCATTGATATCCCAATCGCCTGAAATGTTGCCAGCACAACGGTTCCATAACGAGTATATTGAGAAATCTTCCGACGCCCTGACTCTCCTTCTTTTTTAATTTGCTCCAGCGATGGTATGACAACCGTCATCAACTGCATGATAATAGAGGCAGATATGTAAGGCATAATCCCCAGTGCAAACAAGCTTAAGCGCATTAACGCCCCGCCGGAGAACATATTGAACATATCAAGAATAGATCCACTCTGCTGCTCAAACATTATAGCAAGAGCCTTAGGATCTATACCCGGAACAGGTATATGCGCACCCACCCGGTAGACAAAGAAAGCCCCAAGAACAAAAAGCAACCTTGATCTAAGTTCTGAAAACCCACCCATTTTACTTGCCATTTCAGCTCTTGAAGTACTCACTTTATCCCTCTATTTTTCCGCCAGCCGATTCAATAGCCTGTTTTGCTCCAGCAGTAACAGCCAAGCCTTTCACAGTAATTGCTTTACTCACTTCACCAGATTTAATTACTTTTACTTTCTTGGTAAAAGCCGGCACCAGATTTGCTGAAATCAGAGCATTTAAGTCAATGACTTCAGATGCAATTAATTCCAATTCATTTAATCTGAGTTCCGCAGAATATTTTTTTACTCTAGAGGTAAAACCAACTTTTGGTAAGCGACGCTGCAAAGGCATCTGCCCACCTTCAAAACCGACTTTATGAAATCCGCCGCTCCGTGACTTTTGGCCTTTATGCCCTCTTCCACAGGTTTTACCCAGTGTTGAGCCGATTCCACGACCCACTCTTTTCGATTTTTTACGAGAGCCGTAAGCCGATTGAATACTATTCAAGTACATTAAACTTCCTCAACTTTAAGCATGTATGAAATTTTATTGATCATCCCACGATTCTCAGGAGTATCAATAATTTCAACTGTTTGACGAATTTTACGCAAGCCCAAACCTTTCAAACAAGCTTGATGGCTTTTTAAACGACCAATTTT
Organism: uncultured Methylomarinum sp.; assembly: GCA_964474415.1. Lineage (GTDB taxonomy): Bacteria > Pseudomonadota > Gammaproteobacteria > Methylococcales > Methylomonadaceae > Methylomarinum. Next base: position 10,484 of record CAYYSO010000030.1, read on the forward strand.
ACTTTTAGTCATTGTTACGCTAAGTTTCTTATCGGCCATGATTACTATCCAGTAATTTCTTCAACTGTTAAACCACGCTTGGCAGCAATAGATTTTGCATCATGCATACTAGCCAAGCCATCAATTGTCGCTCTTACAACGTTTATGGGGTTATTAGTTCCGATACATTTAGCCAATACGTTATGAACACCGACAACTTCGAAAACAGCACGCATTGCACCACCAGCAATAATACCTGTACCTTCGGATGCAGGTTGCATATAAACTTTAGCTGCGCCGGTATTGGACATGACGGAATATTGTAATGTATCTCCCTTCAACGCGACTTTTCTCATATTCTTACGCGCTTGCTCCAGAGATTTCTGAATTGCAATAGGTACCTCACGTGCTTTACAAACACCGTAACCGATTTGTCCCTGCCCGTCACCAACAACAGTTAATGCTGTGAATCCAAACACTCTACCGCCTTTAACTACTTTCGCTACGCGTCGAACAGAAACTAATTTTTCCTGCAATCCGTCTGTACTACCTTGAGATGGTGCTGTTGCCATTTTTTACCCCTAGAACCTCAATCCGGCTTCTCGTGCAGCATCTGCTAATGCTTTTACACGGCCATGATATTTAAAACCTGAACGATCAAATGCGACTTCCGTAACTCCTGCAGCAATTGCCTTTTCAGCTACTAATTTTCCAACCACTGTTGCAGCCTCTATATTTCCTGTGCTATTCAACCCAGTTTTTACATCAGCTTGTGTCGATGCAGCGCATGCAACTGTAGAAGTACCGTCAACGCTCAGAACCTGTGCATAAATATGTTGAGCTGTTCTATGTACAGTTAATCTATTTACACCGAGCTGCTTTATTTTACTACGCTGCCTTAAGGCGCGTTTTATACGAGATGATTTTTTATCCATCACTTTATCCTACTTCTTTTTGGCTTCTTTTCTTGCTACATATTCGTCAGTATACCTTACACCTTTACCTTTATAGGGTTCTGGTGGCCGGAATGCTCTAATTTCAGATGCTACTTGACCAACTTGCTGCTTGTTACAGCCTTTTACAACCAATTCAGTTTGACTTGGTGCCTCGACTATAACGCCCTCAGGAACAGAATATTCAACCGGATTTGAATAGCCCAAAGACAAGGTTATTTTTTTACCTTGCACTTGAGCGCGGTAACCAACGCCAATCAAAGTCAGTTTTTTTTCAAAGCCTGAAGATACGCCTGTTACCATATTGTTAATTGATGCTCTGGCAGTGCCAGCTTGTGTTCTTGCATCTTTAATTCCATCATCCCATTTAACCTGGATAATATTATCATTTACTTCAACATGAACTCCTTCACGAAGATTGAATGACAATTGGCCTCCTTTGCCTTTGACAGTCATGCTACCCTGCTCCAGTTTAATATCAACACCTGAAGGGATAGTAATTGGGGCATTAGCTATTCTAGACATATACTAACCTTCTTTCTTAGCAAACAGTACAGATGACTTCGCCGCCATGCCCTATGGCACGTGCTGCACGATCTGTCATTACACCGCTGGATGTTGATACAATTGCGATACCTAATCCACCTAATACTTTAGGCAATTCATCTTTTGATTTATAGATACGCAGACCTGGCCTACTAACGCGCCTGACCTTTTCAATAACCGGCACACCATTGAAATACTTTAATTCAACAGTCATTTCTGTGTGACTGCCTTTCGTTTCAGTCTTATAGCTTGTTATATAACCTTCTTCTTTTAATACGTTTGCAATTGCAACTTTTAATTTAGAAGACGGCAATCTAACACTTTTTTTTCCTGCAGTCTGACCATTTCTTATTCTAGTCAACATATCTGCAATGGGATCACTCATACTCATTGTCTAAATCTCCAAAAACCTTAATTCAGATCTACCAACTTGCTTTCGACAAACCAGGTACGTCACCACGCATAGTAGCTTCTCTCAGTTTATTTCGGCTCAATCCAAATTTTCTGTAATAACCATGAGGCCTTCCAGTAAGATTGCAACGGTTACGCAATCTCGATGCACTGGAGTCTCTTGGCAGTTTCTGCAGTTGTATTTGAGCATCTTCTTTGTCATCAAATGATGAATTAGGGTCTCTGATTATTTCCTTCAGAGATCTTCTTTTTGCTTCATATTTGTTGACTAATTTTACACGCTTATTTTCACGTGCAATCATTGATTTTTTAGCCATTTTATAAACGCCCTTTAGTTCTTAAATGGAAAATTAAAAAGCTTTAACAACGCCAAACCTTCTTTATCAGTTTTAGCTGTTGTTGTGATGGAAATATCCAAACCACGTAATGTGTCAATTTTGTCATAATCAATTTCCGGAAAAATGATTTGCTCCTTAACACCCATTGAATAATTTCCACGCCCATCAAAGCTTTTAGGGCTCATACCGCGAAAGTCACGGATTCGAGGAATTGAAATACTAATTAAACGATCCAGAAATTCATACATTCTATCACTACGCAATGTCACCTTACAGCCAATTGGCATATCATCGCGTATTTTAAAACCTGCAATTGATTTTCTCGCTAATGTAACTACAGCCTTCTGGCCAGCAATTCTCTCCATATCTGAAATTGCTGATTGTAATACTTTTTTATCAGCCACAGCCTCACCCACGCCCATATTCAAAGTAATCTTTGTAAGCTTAGGCACCTCCATAACCGATTTATAGCCAAACTGCTCTTTTAAAGCAGGAAGAATTTTTTCTTTATATTCTGTTTCTAGTCTAGCCATGATTAACCCTTATGCATCAACAACTTCATTAGTTGATTTAAAAAACCTGACTTTCTTTCCATCTTCTAGAAACTTAAAGCCAACTCTATCCGCTTTTTGAGCATCCGGGTTATATAAACCGACATTTGAGATATGAACAGGCATATCTTTCTCTACGATACCACCGGCTATACCAGCATTTGGATTTCCACGCTGGTGTTTTTTTACTTGATTTATGCCCTGAACAATTACCTTATCATTGGACAGAACTTTAACCACTTTCCCTTTCTTACCCTTATCTTTGCCGGCAAGTACAACTACTTCATCACCTTGTCTAATTTTTTGCATCTTTGAACCCTTCTTTATAATACTTCAGGAGCCAGTGAAATAATCTTCATAAATTTCTCACCTCTTAACTCACGAGTAACAGGCCCAAAAATACGCGTACCTAATGGCTGTAATTGGGTATTTAAAATCACTGCTGCATTGCCGTCAAAACGAATGACAGATCCATCAGGTCTACGAACTCCTTTACGAGTTCTTACCACTAAAGCGTTATAAACCTCTCCCTTTTTTACACGACCGCGAGGGATAGCGTCTTTTACACTTACTTTTATAATGTCACCAATTCCGGCATATCGCCTATGCGACCCACCTAAAACTTTGATACACATGACCCTTTTGGCACCGCTGTTATCGGCGACGTCAAGGTTAGTTTGCATCTGAATCATTTTTAAATCCCAACCATTTCTATTCTATATTATGAAACTGCAATCAATTTGCGCTTTCAACAATTTCAACCAATCTAAATGACTTCTTCTTAGACATTGGTCTGCAGGAAGTAATCAAGACTACATCACCTGCATTGCATTGGTTTTGCTCATCATGCACTAGCAATTTAGTTGATCGTTTGATGATTTTTCCATAAACAGGATGCTTCACTAGTCTTTCCACAAGCACGGAAGCAGTCTTGTCCATTTTGTTACTTATCACACGACCGGTAATCGTACGCATTTTTTCTGTATTTTTATTCATGACTATGCACTCGCCATTTCATTTAGAACAGTATGAATACGTGCTATGTCACGTCTTACTTTTTTAACCTGATCAGGCTTGGCCAGTTGACCCGTTGCTTTTTGCATTCTCAAGTTAAATTGCTCGCGCGATAACTCAAGCAATTTTGCATTTAACTCTTGTTTCGTCTGTTGACGTAATTCACTTGCATTCATTACATTATTGTCCGTGCTGCAAAAGTTGTTTTTACAGGTAATTTAGCCGCTGCAAGCTTAAACGCTTCGCGTGCCAACTCTTCGGGGACGCCTTGAATTTCATATAACATGGTACCCGGTTTTATTTGAGCAACCCAGTATTCTACACTACCTTTACCTTTACCCATACGAACTTCTAATGGTTTTTTGGTAATGGGCTTATCCGGAAAGATTCGAATCCACATTTTTCCACCACGCTTAACGTGCCTGGTAATGGTTCGACGAGCAGCTTCAATTTGGCGAGCGGTAATTCTACCGCGAGTTGTGGCTTTAAGACCATATTCACCAAAACTTACTGTAGATCCTCGCAGTGCTGTCCCGTTGTTTTTACCTTTATGCTGTTTGCGAAATTTTGTTCTTTTAGGCTGAAGCATTGTTCTCTTCCTTCAACTATTTCTTGGAATCAGTGTTTAGAGACGCAGTATGCGCATCCATGTCATATATTTCACCTTTAAAGATCCAGACTTTAATGCCTATAATCCCATAAGTGGTGTTTGCCTCTGCCGTGCCATAATCAATATCTGCTCGTAATGTATGCAAAGGCACCCTGCCTTCCCGATACCATTCTCCACGAGCAATCTCCGCACCATTCAGACGACCGGCCACATTAATTTTAATGCCTTCCGCGCCTAAACGCATGGTATTAGTTACTGCACGTTTCATAGCCCTGCGATACATAATTCTTTTTTCAAGCTGCTGGGCAATGCTTTCTGCAACCAGTTTTGCATCTAATTCCGGCTTTCTGATTTCTTCCACATTCATCTGTACCGGAAGCCCCATCATAGATGAAACAACCTGCCGCATTTTATCGATATCTTCTCCTTTTTTACCGATAACTATACCAGGCCTAGCTGTATGCACGGTAATATGCGCATTGCTACCAGGTCGGTTAATTTGAATACGACTCACTGATGCATGAGCTAATTTTTTTTGAATATACTCACGCACTTTTAAATCTTGCAACAAGAATACAGGATAGTTTTGGCTATTTGCATACCATCTTGAAGTCCAGTCTTTAACTATTCCAAGACGTATACCTGTTGGATGTACTTTTTGACCCATTTTTTTGCCTCTACTCGTATTCTGCTACTTTGATTGTGATATGACAGGTTCTTTTCAGGATATGATTTGCCCGACCCTTTGCTCTGGAACGTATCCTTTTTAATGTTGAACCTTCATTAACATATACTGTTGATACCACTAATTCGTCGATATCTGCACTTTCATTGTGCTCAGCATTTGCAATAGCAGATTCCAGTACTTTTTTTATGATTGCAGCAGCTTTTTTTGAACTAAACTGTAAAATATTCAGTGCTTTTTCCACTGGCAAACCACGTATTTGATCACCTACCAATCTCGCCTTTTGAGCGGACAAAGGGGCATTACTTAATTTTGCTAAAACTTCCATAACCCTGCCCCTTATCTAGACTTTTTATCGGCAATATGGCCTTTATAGGTTCGAGTTGGCGCGAATTCACCCAACTTGTGACCTACCATGTTCTCTGAAATCAGTACTGGCACATGTTGTCTACCGTTATGTACTGCGATTGTCAAGCCCAGCATATCCGGGCTGATCATCGACCTTCTTGACCATGTTTTAATCGGTTTCCGATTATTGCTCTTTACTGCTTCCTCAACTTTTTTCAGCAGATGATGATCAATAAATGGACCTTTTTTAATTGAACGTGGCACGCTTAATACCTCTTATTTTTGCTTACGGCGTCTGACAATCATATTATCAGTACGTTTATTTTTTCTAGTTTTATAACCTTTAGTAGGTGTTCCCCACGGCGACACTGGATGCCTTCCGCCAGAGGTTCTTCCCTCACCACCACCATGCGGATGATCAACCGGGTTCATTGCTACACCTCTTACTGTTGGCCTGACACCTCTCCAACGAGATGCACCAGCCTTACCCAGCGAAATTAGATTATGCTCTGAATTGGAAACTTCACCAACAACTCCCTTACAACTTGCCATAACTTTACGCATTTCTCCCGAGCGTAAGCGCAACGTGACGTGCATCCCTTCTTTTGCAACCAATTGGGCCGACGTACCGGCACTTCTAGCCAATTGCGCACCTTTCCCCGGTTTCAATTCGACACAATGTATCGTGGTACCTAATGGCATATTGCGTAAAATCATGCAATTACCTACTTTTACAGGGGTCACTTCTGAGGAAATTATTTCCTGCCCTACTTCCAGCCCCTTAGGAGCAATAATGTATTTACGCTCGCCATCTTTAAATAGCAACAACGCTATATTTGCTGTTCTATTTGGATCGTATTCGATACGCTCTACGACAGCAGGGATATCCACTTTATTTCTCTTGAAATCCACGATCCGGTAGTGTTTTTTATGACCTCCACCGATATGACGCGTTGTAATTCTACCTTGATTATTACGCCCACCACTCTTACTTTTCTTATCAAGTAGTTGCGCAAATGGCTTGCCTTTATGCAATTCATCATTTTTAACACGTACTACAAATCGAGAACCTGGTGAGGTAGGCTTTGATTTTAGAATAGCCATTCTTTTCTACCGTTCCTGTTGATCTTTTAAACTAAACAATATTATGCTGTTGCAAAATCGATATCATGGCCAGACTTAAGCTTGACATACGCTTTTTTCCAATCAGAGCGCTTACCCAACGTACGACCAAAACGCTTAACCTTTCCTTTAACATTAAGAACCTGGACTGAATCAACCTCAACATTAAACATCAACTCAACAGCATTTTTAACCTGTAATTTTGTTGCTGATGTTTGCACTTGAAATACAAAACGTTTGTTTTTTTCAGCAGCGATTGAACTCTTTTCTGAAACAATTGGCGCTAACAATACGTTAGCTAATCTGCTTTCTTGAATACTCACGACAAACGCTCCTCAATTTGTTTCAACGCCGCTGTTGTTACTACAACCTTATCAGCAGACACTAACAACACAGGATCAATAGACTCTGGCGTAGCCACCTCAACATAAGGTATATTTCTTGTCGCCAGAACAAGATTTTCACTCATTTCTTCTGCTACAATTAATACCCGCTTAGCATCAATGCTTTTCAATTTGACAGCCATTTCTTTTGTCTTTGCTGAACTCGGCAAGATATCATCACTTACAGCCAGCCTGTCTTGTCGCAATAACTCAGAAAATATAGAGCGTATACCCGCTTTATACATTTTCTTATTCAACTTCTGCTCATAAGATCTTGGCTCTGCAGCAAATGTTACACCACCTGTACGCCATATCGGACTGCGAATTGTACCAGATCTTGCCCGTCCTGTCCCTTTTTGTCGCCAAGGCTTAATTCCACCACCACTAACTGCAGAGCGATTTTTTTGTGCCTTAGTGCCGGAACGTGCGCCAGCCAAGAACTTCACAACCAATTGATGCACTAATGTTTCATTAAAATCCTGACCAAATACGTGTTCAGCTACGTCAACCGCAGCTGCCGAATCCTGGCCATTGATTGCTGATACTTGCAATGCCATAACTTAACCCTTATTTTTCTTTTTTACTGCAGGGGTGATCACAACATCCCCGCCTTTAGCACCAGGTACTGCACCCTTTACTAAAATTAGATTTCTTTCGGCATCAACAGCATGAATGGTTAAATTCTGAACTGTTGTTTTTACCGCACCCATGTGTCCGGCCATCTTTTTACCTTTAAAAACACGTCCTGGCGTTTGACACATACCAATTGAACCGGGTGCTCTATGTGAAATTGAGTTACCGTGTGTTGCATCCTGCATTTTAAAATTATGACGCTTCACCCCACCAGCATAGCCTTTACCAATACTAGTGCCACAAACATCTATAATTTGACCCACTTCGAAAATATCCAGGCCCAGCTCAGAACCGGCAGATAACTCTTCACCCTCACCGTCGTCCAGTCTGAATTCCCATAAACCACGACCAGCTGTTACATTTGCCGCAGCATAATGCCCCGCCATAGCTTTATTCACTTTAGATGATTTTTTATCGCCTGCAGCAACCTGCACAGCACGGTAACCATCTTTTTCTAAACTCTTAACTTGAATAATTCTGTTTGAGTCAACCTGAAGAACCGTTACCGGCACAGAAGTACCATCTTCACAAAAAACACGGGTCATACCACTTTTACGACCAATAAGACCTATTGACATCTGCCAATTCCTCTATTTTATATAGTGCTGTTATTTCAGCTTAATTTGAACATCTACCCCAGCCGCAAGATCAAGCTTCATCAATGCGTCAACGGTTTTATCTGTTGGCTCGACTATATCAAGCAATCTTTTATAAGTTCTTAACTCATATTGATCACGCGCATCTTTATTAACGTGCGGTGAAATTAATATAGTAAAGCGCTCTTTTCTAGTAGGCAATGGAATGGGGCCCATAACCTGGGCACCCGTTCTTTTTGCAGTTTCTACTATCTCACCTGCAGACTGATCAATTAATTTATGATCAAATGCTTTTAAGCGGATTCTGATAGTTTGATTAGACATTTCTTAATTACTCAATAATTGAAGCAACAACACCCGCACCTACTGTGCGACCACCCTCACGTACCGCGAAACGTAAACCCTCGTCCATCGCGATTG
>CAYYSO010000031.1:0-18301 GCA_964474415.1 uncultured Methylomarinum sp.
TTTTAGATCCGGTTGCAGATAAATTAATGGTGGCTTTTGTTTTGGTTTTGCTGGTACAGTCTGAAGGCTCTGCCTATTTAGCAATTCCGGCAGCTGTCATTATAGGTAGAGAAATTACCATAGCATCGTTGAGAGAGTGGATGGCAGAGCTCGGCCAGCGAGCCAAAGTCAAGGTTTCTCAATTGGGGAAATGGAAAACCACCGCTCAAATGGTGGCAATCGGGTTTTTGTTATATAGACAGGATTTTTTGGGATTGCCGATTAATGTAATGGGCTATTGGTTGCTTTATGTGGCTGCCATATTAACTTTATGGTCAATGTTTAATTATCTGTTAGCCGCATTGTCAACTTTAAAAGAATAAGTATTGTTTAGGAACGTACACAGAATAACTTCGGCAACTCGCTTGCTTTTATGTCCGTCTTCCGCATTGCTTACATGGATGTAAGTACTTGGCATGAGCAGGCCGCGGAAGCTGTGTGGAAACAGTTGCATAACTTACTGCGCGCCTGTTGCCATGCCTTGAATACGAACATAAATTTTACGCCGGTTGCCGAACTTATTCTGTGTGCGTTCCTTAATGAATTTAACAGTAAAGAAGTTTATTTGAATACGGCAGGTAAAGCTGAATATAAAAGAAATGGATAAGGAAAAAGAAAGTCAACAGAAAAAGAATATTACGCAAGATGATATTTTACTGGCATCATTAAAACTTTTTGCAGAAAAAGGTTATTTTAATACCTCGTTAACCGATATAAAAGATGCGGTTGGAATTAAGACAACAAGCGGTATTTATCAGTTTTTTAAAACCAAACAGGCCATCGCGGTTGCCTTATATGAAAATATCATCGATAGCCTGAGTATCTCTATTGATGATATACGTCGCAGAAACAGGAAGTCTTCAGAGCAGCTAAGGGAAATTGTCGATTTATTGTTTAAGTTGACTGATGATGCGCCTGAAGTTATGAAGTTTTTGTTGTTGGTCAAGGTTGACGAGTTCTTGCCGGAAGAAAAGCCCTTGCTGGAGACCGCGCCATTTATCAAAATCAGGCGTATATTTCAGAATGGTATCAAAGAAGGTGAGCTTCGCGCTATTGATCCGTTAATGGCTTATGTTTATTTTTTTGGTGTTATTAATCAGGCATTAAGAATGGTTTTGTTAGGGGCGCTGGATAAACAAGCAGACAGTTATCAATCGCAAGTTTGGATGACGGCTTGGGGATGCGTAGTTAAAAAATAATTGTAATTGATCAAAGTGTTTGAAAGCATTCTTGTGGCTTCAGGACTGATAAATTTTTACTGTATTTTCTTCAGAAAAAGATAAGAAGCGTGTGTTTTTTACAGAAGTTGATCAGTTCCAGTTTAAAAAGACAATCCATAGGCTTTCTTTTTTTCTGCAATATTACAAGGTGGAGGGAAATCTGGTTGTTGTTTGTGAATAAATTGAGCATGATTTTTACATTTATCAGTATTACCACCTATAATGAAAATTGATCATTAGGTGCAAGCTCCAATGTCCAGACAGAAGGGGGTGTTTCGGGGGGGAGGGGAAATCAAATTGGACTGGACTTTTGAATTTTAATTAACAGTGGTTTTTATTTGGGTGTAGGATTGTGAGGGTAAAGTAATACCATTAAGAACACGTTTTGCGTCGTACCAGCTTTCAAAATTACATATTCTAAAAGAAAAGCAATTTGATGCATAACAGGGACGTTGAAAACGGTTTGGCGGCGTAGCTACGATGTAGTTGCCCTAACTGAATTTATGAGATTATAAGCAGGTTCCAGTAATGTTGAATTGTGTAAATATTAGAAATATAATTTTAAGCCTTGCATTATTGACAATGGCGGGATGCGATAGTGTCGAGCAAAACGATACTGACTTTTTGAAAAAAGGAATAGATTTATATTCAAAAGGAGAATACGCAAAGGCTAAGCTGGAATTGAAGAATGCCATTCAGAAAAACCCCGATGTGGCAGATTCTTATTATTACATGGCATTGTTGAATGAAAAGTCACGTAATTTTAAAGCGATGCGAGTAAATTTGCTGGAAACAATCAAGTTGGATCCGGAAAATATAGATGCCAGAGTGAAGCTTGCTAAAGTGCATTTATTATTTAATGATACCGAAAAATCGCTCGCTGAGGTTGAACTTATTCTCAGTCGCCAAGCGGAAAATTTGGCTGCACTGACAGTTAAGGCTCAAGCTTTGGAAAAGCAGGAGAAAACTAAAGATGCCATGGATTTGGTTGATTTAGTTTTGACAAAAGATCCCGATTACATTGATGCGATGGCATTGAAAGCTGTGATCTTGATGAAAAAACAGTCTTATGATGAAGCTTTGGCTACTGTAAAACATGGCTTGAATATTGATGATAAGAATGTTTCATTTTATTTGTTAAAAATTCGATTGGACAACAAAAGAAATGATATTACATCAGTGATCAACGATTATCAGTCTTTATTAAAACTTCATCCAGATAATGACGCTATAAAGTATGCCTTAGTCAAGGCACATGTGAAGAACGGAGAAAAGCATGAGGCCGAAAGTATTTTAAGACAGTTGGTCAAGGAAAAGCCGGAAAATAGCAAAGCAAAGTTGATTTTATTGGAATTTTTGGCAGATTCAAATAGGAATGATGCTTTTAAACAGTTACAAGATTTTCTATCAGGAAGTAATGTTTCCGATAAAATTGATTTTGCTAAATGGGCTTTATCAAAGAATAATAGAAACTTGGCTAATAAAATACTCAATGAAATTGTTGCAGAAGAGGGTGATAGTAAGCAAAAGCAAACGACTTTGTTTATGTTGGCAAGTATGAGTTTTCAACAAAGGGATTATGAAAAATCAGAAAAATTAGTTGAAAACATTTTGCAAATAAATCCGGATTATGTGGATGCCAAAATTTTAAAAGCAGGCATTTTGCTAACCAGGGAAAAATATTCTGATGCAGAAGAATTGCTTAATAATATTCTATGGGAAAAGCCCGATTCAGACAGAGCGATGGTATTGTTAGCTAAAATCTATCTTGAGCGGGGTGACAATAACAAAGCGAATAATAAATATATAGAGGCGCTTAAAATAAACCCTGCAAATATGCAAGCGCTCATGCCTGTTGTTAATAAAGCGATTAAAAATAAACATAATGATTATGCCAAGGAATTGTTACAAAGAGCGTTATTTAAAGATGGTCAGCGGCTGGATTTAATGCAAATGCTGGTGAAGCTTGATTTTGCTGATAAAGACTGGAATGCTGCAGAAAAGTTAATAAAATGGATAGAAACAAAGAAAAATGGCCAACTGTTGGGCCGGTTTCTGACAGCGCAGTTATTAACTCAACAGAAAAAGTGCCAACAGGCTATTGAAATTTATAAAGAGATTTTAGCGCAATATCCTTGGCAAAGCGCTTCATTAAGTGCGATGGCGGGATGTTATGAACAACTTAAAACAAGGCCTGAAATGGTTAAGTACCTTAATCATTTTATCAAGCAGAACCCAGATAATGTAACAGCATATTTGTTGAAAAAGCGTTTACTGATTTTGAATGGCAAGCAAAAGCAGGCTATCAATTTGTTAAAGCATACGCTGGAAGTAAGGGGTAATTTGTCAGCTGTTTACCGTGAATTGGCGGAATTATATAGAAAAAAAGGGGATATGAGTGCTGCACTGGCTAGTTATCAACAAGGGTTGAAAAAATACCCAAATGATATAAAGTTATTAATGGCGTTAGCATCTTATTACGAACAACAACAGCAACTTGATCAGGCTATTATGATATATGATCAGGTTTTAAGCATAGCGCCTGCACTGGCCATTGCCAGGAATAATTTAGCTTCAATACTTTTAGTGCAGGGTGCAGAAAAGGATATAGAAAAAGCTGTTAAATTGACTAAAAAGTTCAAACAGTCCGAGCAACCCTATTTTCTTGACACTTATGCTTGGGCACAATTTAAGAATGGTAATATAAATGATGCATTAACGGCTTTAAGAAAGGTTGTTATATTGGCTCCTGATATTCCGGTTTTCAGATATCATTTAGCTGAGATTTATCATAAACAAAAGGATCGTTCAGGGGCTATTATGGAATTGCGACAAGCTTTGGATTTAGGTAAAAAAACTACGTTTGTTGAAGTAAAAAATGCAAAATATCTACTTAATAACTTACTGGGAAAACAATGATTATTTTGGTTAGTAATAATTGCCAGAGATTCTTAAGGGGGGGCGGGTAATGTTGTTTGTTTTACTATGAAGAGTATGATGGATTTGAAAATATTTCTATATTAGGTTTATGTATTTTTTAAGATGATTTCATAAAACAAAATATTTTAATCCTTGCTTTAATAGTTTTGCTTTGCCTGCCGATGGGCAAGGACATTGCTGATAAGTGGATTCCAGTAATCCAGAATCGAGTGTTTTATGAGCTTCGATTGCACAACCGAACACCTTATTCGACAAATCACTAAATTATCTTCCCTTCATTATCTTTATGGTAATAAAAACAAGTTATAAACAGAATAAGGGGATAATATTGTACTACATTAGTACCCTTGTTAGGGTTAATAACAAAGGAGGAGTTTGTTGTTTCTGGTAAATTTTAGGTTTAAAGATTAGGCTGTCTAATAATAACTTACTATTATAATAAGGTTGTTTGCGATATATGATTGTGTTTAAGGTTTATATTTTGCATATTTGCGGCCGCAAATTTTGTATATATTCAATCGGCTTTGTTGCACAAATAAAACAATTAAAAAAACAATTGGTTAGAAACCACTTGTAATGTGATGCCTGTAAGTTTTAACGAGAACAGTTAGTTGATATGTGCAATTGTAAAATACGTACCCATACAAATCAATGAGATATATTATCGATTTATGCAACAAAGTCTATTCAATCTGACGATAGCACGACACTGAAACGAAGTAGGAAGATATCTAGTTGTTTCAGTAAAGGTGCCATACCTTGCTCTCGATAAAAAAGATGAGGATGAGTTGAATGCAGAAAATATAGGTGTATTTATTTATGAATTATATTAGTCTCAGTATATAGTAAAGATTGATTTGCACAATTTTTACACTGTAGTCAATAAGGTTATCGTTGACCTTCAGACAGGGAGAAAATTGTAACTATGATTGTACCAAGTAAAAATATCAGCTATGGTTAGAAAATTAATTAAAAAGATTGGGTAAAGGATGAATGAGAGAAATCCGGGTGTTCTATGATGAAAAATAAATTTTTGTTTCTTTTTATATGTCTTTTTTCGTTGGCAGGGTGCAGTTATCCTCCATTAGAGAATGTTGAATTTCCTTCCGACTATACTTACATCATTGGGCCAGGTGATGGAGTACAGATTTTTGTATGGGGAAACCCGGACATATCAACTTCAGTGACAGTAAGACCTGATGGAAAGATTAATACACCATTAATTGATGATTTAATGGCCAGCGGCAAAACACCAAATAAATTAGCCAGAGATATAGAAAAAGAATTATCCAAATTTGTCAGAGATCCGCAAGTAGCGGTTATGGTTAGTGGCTTTCAAGGAATTTATTCTCAACAAATCAGAGTAATTGGGCAAATAAGCGGCGGTAGTAGCGGAGGAGGTGGTGGTAGTAGAGGAGGTGGCGCTAATCGCAATAGTGCAAGATCGCTGCCTTATACTAAAGGGATGAGTTTACTTGATTTGATGATTCAACTTGGTGGGATAGGGCAATACGCGGATGGGAATAGATCAAGCATTATTCGAGTGGTTGATGGTGATTACAAGCAATTTGGTATCAGGATTGATGATTTAATAGAGGATGGTGATTTGTCGGCAAATGTTAATATGATGCCTGGTGATATTGTAATAGTGCCGGCAGCATTTTTCTGATAATTGAACAGCTAAAATAAAAAATTCTGGTTTCTAAATAAATGGGTTCTTATTGTCTCTCGCCCGCTTATTCATAATGCTGAGTAATTACGTTTGGCATAATAAGGTTAAAAGTTTCTATTGTGACCGCAATTCTACAGGGTTGCAATTGCCCTGACCGATAATTGTATTAACTATGTTTTAAGACCACAGTAAATAATCTGAGTTTAGTTATTTGTCATTGAATAAAAAGGTTTGAATTAATAGTATGCAGGATCAATTAGCTGATATTTTAGCCTATGTAAAAGGCATCATTAGTTATAAGTGGGTGATTGTTATTTTTGCCTGGATTATATGTGTTGCCGGTTGGATTTATGTTCATAAAATGCCGGATAAATATAGATCGGATGCACGTGTTCAGGTTGATACTCGAACTATGCTTAGGCCTTTAATGAGGGGGCTTGCTGTGCAGTCTGATGTCAGAGGACTGGTTGCGATTATGAAAAGGTTGATGTTTACCCAGCAGAATATGCTTAAGGTTGCAGAACTCGCCGATATGGATGGTGACTATAATACTGAAAATGGTAGATATGCGATTGTTAATCGATTAAAGTCTAATCTCGGAATTTCCGGAGGACGTAGTGAAATATTTTCTATTAGTTATGAATCAACCAGCTCGGTTATGGCGCAAAAAGTTGTACAGGCTGTTTTATCGGTATTCTCTGAACAAACGCATCTATCTACATTAAATGATATGGATTCAGCTCAACGATTTATTGATGATCAGATCAGAGATTATGAGCAACGGCTACGTAATGCAGAAAAAGCACGGGAAAATTTTAAACGGATGAACCTGGGGTTACTTCCTGGGCAGGGCGCAGATCAGGTAAGCAAAATACAGGCAATTCATGCAGATATGGAACGAATTGATATGACTGTTTCTGAAATGTATGCCAGAAAAAAAGTTTTGCAAATGCAGCTGGATGAAGCATTGGAGTCTGATGATGAATGGGGGTTGACTGACATGAATGCTCAAGGAGCAGAAGGTGATCCGAGGATTAATAGTTTACTGGTACAGAGAGATAATCTGTTAATCAAATATACTGAAAATCACCCTTACATCAAATCAATCGATTCTACAATAAAAGAATTACAACAACGGATGGCAGAAAAACAAGATGGTTTGGAAGACGAACCCAGTTTGGAAGCAATGTCTAACCCATATGTTCAGTCGATTAAAACTCAGATTAATCAGGTCGATGCAGAAATTGCCACATTAAAGTCAAGAGCTAAAATGTATAAAGTGAAGTTGAAACAGACAGATGAGGAATTTAATACCCGTTTAGCTGTTGAAACCGAAATGCAAAATCTAAACAGAGACTATAATTCGATTAAAAGTAATTATTTAAGTTTAATACAGAGACGTGAACAGGCATCACTTTCCGAAAAAGTAGATGCCCAGGCATCTACTTTTAAATTAAAAATTGTCGACCCTGCTAACAGACCATCAAAGCCAACTGCACCTAATAGAGAGCTATTATATTCTGTTGTATTAGCCATTGGTTTCGTTACCGGAATTGGTATTGCATTGTTGCTCGTTTTAATCAGGCCGGTTTTTACTTCACCAAGGAATTTAAGGTCCGTGACGGGCTTGCCTGTTTTAGGCTCAGTTTCCAGGTTTATGACCCACGAACAGATTAAGAAACAAAAAATAAATAATTTTATGTTTTTTACGGCAAGCTTTTTATTGATAATTGTATATTGTTGTTTTATGGCATCAGAAATACTTTTTTAGCAACCATCTTTGTAAAAACCGGGATTGTTAACTGAAACGACAGGATATTTCGCTTGCTGTTTTATTTAAAGACAATATTAAAGACTAAATATTGGAATTTTAATGAGTACAATTGAGAATGCTTTAAAAAAAGCCGAAGAACTGAAAAAGAGAGGTATTGGTAATAAAAATGTTTCTTCGGAAATTAAAGATCCAAAAAAAGAGTATCCTGATGCATATAAAAATAAAGTTTTGGAATCATCCAATAATGATCCCCGGATTGAGGAAGTGGAAAAATTCGATTGGAGCTTTTTGAAAGAAAATGGTTATATTTCTGCAGATAACCCACACTCGAAATTAGTTGAAGAGTATAGAAGTATCAAAAGACCTTTGATCGTCAATGCAATTGGTGCAAGAAAAAAAGAGATACAACGTTCAAATCTAATATTGATAACCAGTAGTGTGCCTGGCGAAGGCAAGACTTTTACCTCAATAAATCTGGCATTGAGTATATCTGCTGAGATGGATAAAAAAGTGTTATTGATTGATGCTGATGTATCAAAACCTTCTATATCCAAAGTGTTGGGCATCAAGAAAAAAATCGGGCTAATTGAGTATCTTGAAGGGCAAGTGAATGATTTGTCAGAAATTATTGTACAGACAGAAATTGATGGATTACGTATTATACCCGCCGGTAAAAGGCACAAATTTTCAACGGAATTGCTTGCCAGTAATAAAATGGGTACGTTAGCGCAAGAGCTTAGTGAACGTTATCAGGATCGGATTGTTATTTTTGATACGCCGCCGTTACTGGCGACAACACAGGCTGAAGTATTGGCAAGCATGGTCGGACAAGTGATTTTGGTGATTGCTGCCGATTCAACCCCGGAAAGTATTGTCATGGAATCGGTTAAAAAACTGGAAAGTTGTGCCGATGTTATTTTAACTTTATTAAATAAAACGCAACGTTCATTAGATACCAGCTATTACGGATATGGCCAATATTGATATTTATAAGCAATACGAAAATGGCCGGAAAATTTTACCACTATTGACTTTGCCATTGCTTTTCGGGTTCAGTGACCGGGTTCAGGCTTTTGATTGGATAATACGTCCAAGTCTGAATATCAGGGAAGTATTTTCGGATAACATCAATCAGGACAGCAATAATAAACAAAGTGCACTGGTAACCGAAGTCAGTCCCAGTGTTTCTGTTCGATCCACCTCCTCGATTAATACCTTTGATTTAAATTACAGAATGCAGAATCTGTATAACGCGGGTGGAAACTCCGGATTAGATATTAATAATCAGTTGCAGCTTAATTCAAAATACCAGTTTGTTAGAAACTCTCTTTTTATGGATACCCGCAGTTCAATCAGTCAGCAGAATATTTCCAACAGAAATATAGTCAGTGATAATCTTACCGGTAATTCAAATACTTCAAATATTACCACTTTCAGTATTTCACCTTACTGGACGCCGAATTTTAAGAATTTTGCTAGTGGTATTGCCAGAGTGACTTATAACCGGGTTTCCGCCAGTGGTGGACCGAATTCATTTTCCAATACCAATAGTTTTAATCAAAATTTCAGTTTAAATAGCGGCAGAGATTTTTCCCGGGTTACCTGGTTTGTCAATTTTAACAATCAAGAACAGTTCAACGATAATGGAAATGATGTGAAATTCCAGAGTTCCACTGCGGAACTTAGAACTTTTTTTAACAGAAAGTTAAGCGCTTTTATCCGGGTCGGGCAACAGTCAAATCAATTTCAAACAACAACCGACAGTAATCAAAACGGTTTTTTTTATACCGCAGGTGGGCAATGGCGACCCAGTGCTCGCTTTAGCGTACAAGCGGGGTATGGTAATAATGCGTTTGTGACGGTTAATATTTTACCGATACGCAGAATCACCTGGAGTACCACCTACTTTAATAATGATATTGGCACGAACAGAGGCAGTCGCTGGCAGAGTTCATTGAACTATAATGCCCGACGCTCAATTTGGGGGTTTACCTACAGTGAAAATACCGTGACAACACAACAGTTGCTGTTACAACAACAGGTTTTTTTTGTAAATGATGCATTTGGAAATAGAATTCGGAATCCAATTACAGGGCAGCCGGTTCTTTTTACAATTAACTTACCGACTTTGACGGATGAAGTTTTTATCAGTAAAAGAGCTGATCTGTCTGTATCATTTCAAACTGGAAGGAGCACCATTAACTTTAATGGATACCGCTCAAGAAGGATCTTCCAGGTTAGCCAAAATATAGAAGATGTATATGGGTTCAGTAGTTCATGGAATTGGAATTTTATGCGTCGTTCCAGCTCCAACGTTCGTTTGCTTTGGCAAACAACCGATGGGCAGGAGGGGACATCAGATGAGCGTTTTGAAGCGACTGTTGGTGTGACCCGAAATATAGTTAACTTTATGGAAAGTAAGGGGGTAAATGGTTTGCTTGAGTATCGGTATATCTCGCAACAGTCAGGTCTTGCCGGTAATGATTTTTCGGAAAATAGAATAAGCGCCAGTTTATTTATGAGATTTTAATGTATAAAAGCTATTATAAATTAACCCAAAACCCCTTTCAGTTAAATGCTGATCCAGCATTTTTCTTTGACAGTTCAGGCCATAAAAGAGCCAAGGCCTATTTACGATATGGTTTGGCCCAGGGAGAAGGTATTGTTGTAGTAACGGGTGTTCCTGGAACAGGGAAAACCATGTTGGTCAAGGAGTTAGGGCAATTTCTGCGAAAGGATAATTCGGTCGTTATCGGTTCTTTGGTGACTTCCAATGTTGGGGCCGAAGATACATTACGCTTATTAGTTGCGACATTTGGAATTTCTTCCGAGCTGGATGATACCAAAGCAACATTGTTAAACAGAATTGAATCTTTTTTTAAAGATCAGGCAAAGCTGGGAAAACGTGTCTTACTGATTGTTGATGAAGCGCAAAATCTGCCTAAACAGTCTATAGAGGAGCTCAGAATGTTGTCTAATTTTGAATGGGAAGGGAGAATTATTTTTCAGACTTTTCTGATAGGGCAAGAACAGTTGGGAAAACATATTTTTGCACCCGATATGGAACAGGTCAGACAAAGGATTGTGGCAACCTATCAATTAAAAGCCATGAATGCCAATGAGACCAAAGATTATATATTGTTTCGTCTGGGAAAGGCCGGGTGGCAGGATAATCCAAGGTTTGATAAGGATGTTTTTACAGTTATTTATAATTTTACCAAAGGAATTCCCAGACAAATTAATAAGTTTTGTGACAGATTATTGTTGTTCGGGTTTCTTGAGGAACTCAATAAGATTGATTTGAATGCAATCAAAAAAGTGATTACTGAAATGAAAGAAGATGATAAGTCTCTGTCAATTCGGACAAAAAAAATAGCAGAGGAGGTGCCGGTTTCTCCAAGAACTGATGCTAGTTTGGAGCAAAAGGTTGAGACTTTAGAAAAAATGGTAGTCGAATTAAATGTAAAGTTTAAGAAAGAACAGGCTTTATTAAGAAAGGCCATATTAATCCAGCTGGATATGGATGATGTTTATGCTGATGATGTACAAACTAAGTAACTTCTCATTATCCACTGGCAGAGGAAATCTATGGCTAATCTCAGATACACCGTGAATCCCTGTTCCTTGCCACATAAAAGGTCTGATATTGCCCATAAGACTCCTTTTTAACTCTGCATTATTGAGAAGTTACGAAACTAAAAAATAATTGTTTGATTGTTTTCTCACAGTGTTAACTATACCTAATAATTTATGAAACAAGCGAAATCTCTTTTTTAAAGTACTTTCATGGTAAGTTAAATAACTGTCATCTGATCTGTCACAAAGAATGATGAATAAATACAATAAAAAATGACTCGGATTGAAAAAAAACATACATCGATTGTCCACGCGATGACAGTGGATGTAGAAGACTACTTTCAGGTATCGGCGTTTGAACCCTATATTGCCAAAAATCAATGGGACAGTTTGGAGCATCGTGTAGAGTTTAATACTCAGCGAATCCTGGATATTTTTAACGAATTTAATACCAAAGCCACTTTTTTTACTTTGGCCTGGGTGGCCGTGCGTTATCCTCAATTGATTAAAAGAATTGTCGATGACGGCCATGAGTTGGCCTGCCATGGTTATGAGCATATTCGGGTTACTGAACAAACGCCAGAACAATTTCGCACAGATATAAAGCGATCAAAAAATATTCTTGAAGAGTTAGCGGGGAAGCAAGTCAGGGGTTATAGGGCGGCCAGTTATTCTATTAATGAAGATAACTTGTGGGCGCATAAAGTGTTGTACGAAGAAGGTTTTGAATATAGCTCAAGCATTTATCCAGTTAAACATGATTTATACGGTATTCCCGATGCGCCAAGGTTTAGTTACAGTCCCTTATCCGGCAAAGTATTTAAAGAGATTCCTATCACGACTATTAAGTTTCTGAACAAAAACATTCCTTGCGGTGGTGGCGGTTTTTTTCGATTTTATCCCTATTTATTTTCTAGGTGGGCATTGAAAAATATTACACATAAAGAAAAACAATCCGCTATATTTTATTTTCATCCATGGGAAATTGATCCTGGTCAACCCAGGCAAAAAGGAATTGGCTTTAAAACACAATTTCGGCATTATTTAAATTTGAAGAGAATGGAAGCGCGTATCCGGGCTTTGTTGAAGGACTTTAATTGGGACACTATGGAAAATGTATTTATGAAAAAATGATTATGTCAGTTATACGCCGGGTACATGCAGATATAGCATAATCCTAGAAAAATCAGTTGGATCACGGATTCTAGCACAAGCTCTTGATTCCCAGCACCTCACAGATAATAGCTCCTGCATTATCTGCAGTTGCCTACATGGATGTAGGTACTTGGCGATAGCAGGAGGTGGTAGCCGCAGCACATCCATGTGCTTCAAAAAATACCCGCTTAACCTTTATGGGTGAAGCTAAGGTTTTTTGACCCACAGGGGTGTAGGAAATGCAGGTTTTGCAGGAGCTATTATCTGTAAAACACTGTGAAACCAATATCTTGCACTATAATTCCGCGTCCAACTGAATCTTTACGGCGAAGAATAGCATTATCTGGAGTCGGTGCTTAGTCGGTTTTCAGCTCAAATATTCTCCATTTGACTAAATTGTTAAAATAACAAATACGATATATATGAAAATTGAAATACTGGATAATAGCAAAGTCAAGTTATGGGATGAATATGTTGAACGCTCAGAAAATGCAACATTTTTTCATAAAGCTGGCTGGAAGGAGGTCATAGAACGCGCATTTGGACACAAAACCTATTTTTTCTACATGGAAAATCAAGGAGAAATTACCGGAATATTGCCACTGGTACATATTAAAAGTCTGTTATTTGGTAACGCCTTGTGCTCCACCAGTTTCTGCGTTTATGGCGGCGTGGTGGCCGATGATCCTGAAATAGTTTCCGCGTTGGATAGAAAAGCTTGTGAATTAGCAGAAGAACTGGGTGTTGATTATCTGGAAATACGCAATAGATCGCAAAAAACACCCGATAGACCACACAAAGAACTGTATGTGACATTTCGGAAAGCCTTGCTTGAAGATGTTGACGCCAATATGCAGGCCATTCCACGAAAACAGCGTGCTATGGTTCGTAAAGGTATCAAGGCAGGGCTATCAAGTGAAATTGACAGTTCTGTTGAGCGTTTTTATCGCGCCTATTCAGAAAGTGTGCGTAATCTAGGTACCCCGGTTTTTTCCAGAAAATACTTTCAAATATTAAAAGAGGTCTTCCAGCAGGATTGTGAAATCCTGACCGTGACCAATGCGCACGGTCAGTTAATCGCCAGTGTGATGAATTTTTATTTTAAGGATGAGGTATTGCCTTACTATGGTGGCGGCACAGATTATGCCAGAGTGGTACAGGGCAATGATTTCATGTACTGGGAAGTTATGCGGCGAGCTGTCGAAAAGGGGATAAAAATCTTCGATTTTGGGCGCAGTAAAGAAGGAACCGGATCGTATCGATTCAAAAAACATTGGGGGTTTGAACCGGAACCCTTGTTTTATGAATTTTGTTTGGTTAAAGCCGATAGCTTGCCGGATATTAATCCTTTAAATCCAAAGTACCAATTATTCATTGCTGTCTGGAAAAAACTACCCTTAGCTGTTAGTCAGTTTGTCGGCCCCTGGCTGGCAAGAGACTTGGGTTAGCTGTATGCAAAATATTTTGTATCTGGTCCACAGAATTCCTTATCCCCCGAATAAAGGCGATAAAATCAGATCGTTTCATTTTCTTAAAGCACTGGCTGAACACTATCATGTTTATTTAGGCGCTTTTATCGATGATGAGGAAGACTGGCAATATACTGAACATTTAAAGTCTTATTGTTCGGATTCACTGTGCCTGGCTCTCAAACCGTCAACGGCAAAAGTTAAAAGTCTGACCGGTCTGCTGACAAAACAAGCGCTTAGTTTGCCCTATTATCAAAATCAAACGATGCAATACTGGGTGGATGAAATCATTGCCAGCCGAAATATTGAAAAAGTGGTGATTTTTTCCTCAGTTATGGCGCAATTTGTTTTGCATAAAAACAATGTTGACATGATTGTCGATTTTGTTGATGTTGATTCCGATAAATGGCAACAATATGCGCAAAAAAAACGCTGGCCGGAAAGCTGGATTTATCATAGAGAATCCCGGCGATTACTGGATTTTGAAAAAAAAGTGACGGAAAAGGCTAAAATCAGTTTTTTTGTTTCACAGCAGGAAGCTGAATTATTTAAACGGCTGGCGCCTGCTGTTAGTAACAAAGTGACGGCGATCAACAATGGTGTCGATGCCGCCTATTTTTCGCCACAGAGCGGTTTGCTATCCCCTTATAAAGATCATGAAAAAGCCATCGTGTTTACCGGAGCGATGGATTACTGGCCTAATGTCGATGCAGTCGTCTGGTTTGCTCAGCAGGTTTTTCCGGAAATTTGCCGGCAACATCCGCAAACAGCGTTTTATATTGTGGGATCTAAGCCAACAAAAGAAGTTCAGGCTTTGGAGACACAAGATAATATTGTCGTGACCGGGCGCGTCGAAGATATCAGACCCTATCTGGCTTTTGCAATGTTCGCTGTGGCGCCCTTAAGAATAGCCCGGGGTATTCAGAATAAAGTACTGGAAGCGATGTCGATGGAAAAAACAGTGTTGGCAACATCAGCGGCTATGGAAGGAATTAGCGGCTATGAGCAGCAGGATGTCATTATGACTGATGATGCCGGACAGCTTGCTGATAAAGCTTGTCAGTTGTTATCACAACCGCAAATTCAATCATCAAAAAACAGAGCTTTTGTTAAGGCTCAGTTCAGCTGGAATAGCAGTGGTAAACAATTAGCTCAACTTATCAATGACTAAATCAATGATTCAAAATCGACTGTTAATCGTGTTTGGTACCCGACCCGAAGCTATCAAGATGGCGCCGGTGGTTAAAGCTTTTCAACAGGATAAACGCTTTGAAACCAGGGTATGCGTTACCGCACAGCATCGGGATATGCTTGATCAGGTATTGAATTTGTTTCATATCAAGCCGGATTATGATCTGGATATCATGAAACAGAATCAGGGCTTGACAGGTATAACCTGTTCTATTCTCATCGGTTTGGAGAAAGTATTACAGGACTTTAATCCACAGCGAATTCTGGTGCATGGAGATACCTCGACAACATTTGCCGCTACATTAGCTGCGTATTATCAGAAAATTCCGACAGCTCATGTAGAAGCCGGATTACGAACGCATAATATCTATTCTCCCTGGCCGGAAGAAGCTAATCGTAAATTGACCGGAGCATTGGCCGATTTACATTTTGCCCCGACAGCGACAGCCAAGGAAAACCTGCTTAGAGAAGGTATTGATGAAAATAGAATTGTCGTTACTGGAAATACCGTCATTGACGCCTTGTGTCAGGTACAGGAAAAAATTGAAAAGGATTCGGTATTGAGAGGGCAATTGGCGGCACAGTTTCCGTTTGTCGACGAACATAAAAAAGTTATTTTGGTGACCGGCCATAGACGAGAGAGTTTTGGTGAAGGCTTTGAACATATTTGTCGGGCATTACAAAAATTGTCAACCAGAGAGGGTGTGCAAATAATTTATCCGGTACATTTGAATCCGCTGGTACAAGAGCCTGTGAATAGAATATTACAGGACATTGAAAATATTCATTTGATTAAGCCGCAAGATTATCTGCCATTTGTTTTTTTGATGACTATTGCCGATATTATTTTGACCGATTCCGGCGGCGTGCAGGAAGAAGCGCCCTCATTGGGAAAACCGGTGCTGGTGATGCGCGAGACCACAGAAAGGCCGGAAGCTGTGGCCGCAGGAACTGTCAAGCTGGTTGGGACTGACGAGCTGCAGATTATCGATAATGTCAATCGCTTGCTGGACGATGAAAATGCTTATAACGCCATGAGCTTTGCACATAATCCCTATGGTGACGGTAAAGCTAGTCAACGAATTGTAGAAGGTGTATGCCATGGATAATAAAGAAATATTTAACAGGGTTTCAGTCGTTGGACTGGGCTATATCGGTTTGCCTACTGCAGCGGTTATTGCCTCCCGGGGTCTCAATGTTATCGGAGTTGATGTTTCTGAACATGCCGTCAATACGATTAACCAGGGTAAAATCCATATCGTTGAACCTGATCTGGATATGCTGGTACAAAGCGCTGTTACCACGGGGAAACTGAAAGCGACAACAGAGGCCGAGCCGGCCGATGTGTTTATGATAGCCGTACCGACACCGTTCCAGGGTGGTCACAAACCCGATCTTTCCTATATTGAATCAGCTGTAAAACATATTGCCAAAGTATTGCAAAAAGGTAATCTGGTGATACTGGAGTCTACTTCGCCGGTGGGTACGACAGAAAAGCTGTCGCAATGGATGAGCGAAGTTCGGGAAGATTTGAGTTTCCCTCATCAGGATGGTGAGAATGCCGATGTTCAAGTGGCGCATTGTCCTGAACGGGTGTTGCCTGGCTATGTGATTCAGGAACTGGTATCCAATGACCGGGTAATAGGTGGTATTACCCCTAAATGTGCTGCGCGTGCCGAACAACTGTACAAAATATTTGTCAAAGCCGACTGTTTGATTACCGATGCTCGAACGGCAGAAATGGCTAAACTGACGGAAAATTCCTTCCGTGACGTCAACATTGCCTTTGCCAATGAACTGTCCATCGTTTGCGACCATTTAAAAATCAATGTCTGGGAACTGATCAGATTGGCAAACCGGCATCCACGGGTGAATATTTTGAACCCAGGCGCTGGTGTCGGCGGCCATTGTATAGCCGTTGATCCCTGGTTTATCGTGGATTCGGCACCCGATCAAGCCCGATTGATAAAAACAGCCAGAGAGGTTAATGACAGTAAGCCCGAATTTGTATTGAACAAATTATGTACAGTAGCCGCCGAATTCAAACATCCAAAAATTGCCTGCTTAGGGTTAGCATTTAAAGCCGATATTGATGATTTAAGAGAAAGTCCGGCAGTAGACATTGTCCAGCGAGTTATTGAAGATAATATTGGCGAGGTGTTGGTGGTTGAACCGCATATAAAAGAATTACCTGCTAGACTCAATCACAATAATACCCGATTGGTCAGTCTGGTAAAGGGCATTGAGAGTGCTAATATCATCGTGACCCTGACTGATCATTCTGTATTTAAACAAGTCAAATTATCCTCATTGAAAGAAAAAGTGATTATTGATGCTCGTGGTATCTGGGAAAAGGATTAATCAATGTTAGACAATATAAAAATCGGCTTGATCGGTCTAGGTTATGTCGGTCTGCCGTTAGCCGTTGAATTTGGCCGGAAATATGCCACGGTCGGTTTTGACATTAATCAACAACGGATTGCTGAATTACAAGCCGGATCCGATCATACTCTGGAAGTGAGTGATGAGGAACTGACCGAATCTCATTATCTGACTTACAGCGCCAGTGTCGATGATATTGCTGATTGTAATATCTATATTGTTACAGTACCGACACCGATCAATGAATATAAACAACCGGATCTCACGCCTTTAAAAAAAGCCAGCGAGTTGCTGGGGAAAGTCATTAAACAAAATGACATTGTTATTTATGAATCGACGGTTTATCCAGGGGCAACAGAGGAAGAATGTGTGCCTGTTCTGGAACAGGTGTCCGGCTTGAAATTCAATCAGGATTTTTATGTCGGTTACAGTCCGGAAAGAATAAATCCCGGCGATAAAGCTCATCGGGTAACCAATATCCTGAAAGTGACCTCAGGTTCAACACCGGAAGTGGCAGAAAAGATTGATCAACTCTATAACAGCATCATAACGGCCGGTACTCACAGGGCCAGCTGTATTAAAGTCGCAGAAGCGGCTAAAGTGATCGAAAATACCCAGCGCGATGTCAATATTGCCTTGATTAATGAATTAGCGTTAATTTTTAACCGCCTGGATATTGATACTGAAGAAGTTTTGCTGGCGGCGGGAACCAAATGGAATTTTCTGCCGTTTCGTCCCGGTCTCGTCGGGGGGCATTGTATCGGTGTCGATCCTTACTATTTAACGCATAAGGCACAGGCCATAGGCTATAATCCGGAAATCATTCTCTCCGGCAGACGTATCAATGACGGTATGGGGGAATATGTGGTATCGCAATTGATCA
>CAYYSO010000032.1:0-18026 GCA_964474415.1 uncultured Methylomarinum sp.
TACGACTCTCCTGCTTCATCGGTAAATACAGCTTTAAAGAAGGATCAAGCTGATATAGAAAGGAGTTTGGCAGACCCCGCGTTTCCGGCCCGAATAGTAAAGCATCGCCGGTCTGAAAAGCAACTTCACTGTAAACGTTTGCACCTTTGGTAGTCAGAGCAAACAGTCTGTTAGGACTTACTTTTTCGATATAACCTTGCAAAGAAGCATACTGCCTGACATTGACCCATTCATGATAATCCAACCCGGCCCTGCGCAATTTTTTATCATCCATGTCAAAACCCAACGGCTGAATTAAATGCAACTGTGCGCCGGTATTGGCGCACAGTCTGATGATATTGCCTGTATTAGCCGGAATTTCTGGCTCATAAAGTACAATATCAAGCATTATCAACTACTTTACGTTAACCGGAGTCAGTTTCCAGATATCATCATTGTAATCACTGATAGTCCGGTCCGTGGAAAATTTACCACTGGACGCAGTATTAAGAATACTCATTCGAGTCCATTGTTCTCTATCCTGAAAAGCATCTGCGACACGTCTTTGAGCATCCACATAACTACGAAAATCGGCGATTGTCATCCATGGATCATGAGGGGCTTTGACTGAATTGATGATGTCATCAAAAATGCCCGGCTCAAACTGGTTGAAATGACCGCATTCCAATAATCTCATAACCCCTTGCAAATCAGAGTCTTCGTCAATAATAGCCTGCGGATTATAATCCTGTCGCATTTCTTCAACCTCTTCTTCAGTCAAACCGAATAAAAAGAAGTTTTCATCACCGACCTCTTCCCTGATCTCAATATTGGCGCCATCCAAAGTGCCGATAGTTAGCGCGCCGTTCATCATAAACTTCATATTACCGGTTCCTGACGCTTCTTTACCGGCCGTGGAAATTTGTTCTGATAAATCAGCCCCCGGACAAATTTTTTCCATCGCGGACACCCGGTAATTCGGCATGAACACTAACTTCAGTTTATCACCGACATCGGGATCATTATC
Source organism: uncultured Methylomarinum sp. (assembly GCA_964474415.1). Lineage (GTDB taxonomy): Bacteria > Pseudomonadota > Gammaproteobacteria > Methylococcales > Methylomonadaceae > Methylomarinum. The sequence goes on from CAYYSO010000032.1 coordinate 1,007, forward strand.
AATAACATGAGCGACATTATTGATCAGCTTGATGGTCTTTTTGGCCATCGCATATCCAGGTGCCGCTTTACCACCGATCAAGACACATCGATTGGTCCAGTTTTCGGTGTCGCCACGTTTAATGCGATCATACAAATGAATCACATGCAGCACATTCAGTATTTGCCGTTTGTATTCGTGAATCCTTTTAACCTGCACGTCAAACAAGGCATTAATATCAATATTAATGTCATGTACTTCTTTTTTGAAATCAACCAGACGCTGTTTACCGGCTTGCTGCAATTGGTGCCATTTTTCTCTAAATTCAGCATTATCAGCATAAGGTTTCAGTTTTTCCAGTTGTGACAGATCGGTGATCCAGCCATCGCCTATGGTATCGGTGATTAAACTGGCAAGTTCCGGATTACAGGCCGCTAGCCAACGCCTGGGAGTCACTCCATTGGTTTTATTGTTAAATTTTTTCGGCCAGAACTCATAAAAATCTTTAAATAAGCCTTCCTGCAGCAGTTTTGAATGTAACTCTGCCACTCCATTGACCGAAAAACTGCCGACGATTGCCAGATAGGCCATCCGAACCTGTTTATCATGTCCTTCTTCGATAATGGACATTCTTCCCATCCGGTCAAAATCCCCCGGCCAGTGGGCTGACACTTCCGCCATAAATTGCGCATTGATTTCAAAAATAATTTCCATCAATCTCGGCAACATACTCTGCATTAACCCTACTGACCATTTTTCCAACGCTTCCGGCAATAAAGTATGGTTGGTGTAAGCCATGGTTTTACGGGTAATGTCCCAGGCATCAGCCCATTCCAGCCCATGAATATCTACCAGTAATCGCATTAATTCCGCAACCGAAATACTTGGGTGGGTATCATTCAACTGAAAACAGTTTTTATCGGCAAAATGGGTAAAATCATGACCGTGCCTGCCCACCCAGTTGGCAATAACGTCTTGCAGACTGGCTGATGCCAGCAAGTATTGTTGCTGCAACCTCAAAGCCTTGCCATTTTCATTGGCATCATTTGGATATAACACCATAGTAATATTTTCAGCCGTATTTTTAGCGGCGACCGACTCCGCATAATCACCGGCATTAAATTCCTGCAGATTAAACTCTTCTGTTGCTGTGGCCTTCCAAAGACGCAATGTATTCACAGTACCATTCTTGTATCCCGGAACCGGCGTATCAAAGGGAACGGCCAAAACATCATGAGTATTCACCCAATTAACCCGGCTATGGCCATGCTCATCAAGGTATGTTTCTGTATGTCCGCCAAATTTTACCCGATGCGTATATTCAGGACGTTCAATCTCCCAGACATTACCATTTCGCAGCCAGTGATCGGGTTTTTCCACTTGCTCGCCATTGTCAATGATCTGTGCAAACATACCGTATTCATAACGCAAACCATAACCGGTTACCGGTAGTTGTAATGTCGCACAACTATCAATAAAACAGGCGGCCAAACGCCCCAAACCGCCATTCCCCAGCCCTGCATCAGGCTCGGCATCAATCAGTTCCTCAATTTCAAGGCCTAAATCATAAAGCGCCTGACTGATAACATCATCAACCCCCAGATTCAGCATGGCATTGCTGAGTGAGCGCCCCATTAAAAACTCCATGGACAAATAAAACGCCCTTTTACAGTTCTCGTCCCGATAGGCGTTATATGAATTTTTCCAGCGTTCAATCAACCTGTCACTAATCGCCATTGCTAAAGCTTCATAGGCATAATGTGGTGAACGGCAGTTTTCATCTCGTCCTAAACGATGTCCGTAATAACGCCTAAAATCAGCAACAAATGACTTTTCATCAAGACCCAGTTTAGGTAGCCTGGTGATACTGGCTTTAGGTGTACTTTTTTGAAAACGACTCGTGGGCATAATCAATACCTGTTATAAAGTTTTTAAATTTCACATACTAAAAAAGTCAAACGGGAGAAAATACTCACTTAAGATAATTCCTGTCAAAGAATATAATTTCTGGTTTCTCTCTGACTTTTTCAGGCAAATTAGAGGGCTGTTACGAAAAACAATTAATTCAGTTTACCGTGACATTGTTTGTATTTTTTCCCCGACCCACAAGGGCAAGGTTCATTTCGGCCAACTTTTTTAGTGTCTCGAACAAAGGGTTGCTGTTCAACTTGCCTTTCTTCAGGCAATGGTTCTCCCTGTTCCTGAACAGGGCTGGCTGCAGCATGTTCATAATGCATTTCCTGTGGCGATTGTCTTTGCTCATCCAGCGCTTGCACATCCTCTTCCTGAGAGACCTGTACTTTTGCCAGAATGCCGATCACTTCGTACTTAATATGATCCAGTAAACTAGCAAACATTTCAAAGGATTCGCGTTTATATTCCTGTTTGGGGTCTTTTTGAGCATACCCTCTAAAATGAATCCCTTGGCGCAATTGATCCATGGCCGCCAAATGCTCTTTCCAGCTGTTATCCAGAACCTGCAACATGACTGATTTTTCAAAATGTCTGAACACTTCCGGGGTAATTTTCTCTTCTTTTTCCTTACTGGCCTGCTCCATTGCCTCAACAATTAATTTACGCAGGTTTTCTTCGTGCAATGAATGATCCTTATCCAGCATTTCGCGCAACGGCAGAGTCAAATTAAATTCCTGCTGCAAATGCTCTTCCAGGCCCTGAATATCCCATTGTTCTTCCATAGTTTTAGGAGGAATATACTGGGTAATCACATCATTCACGACATCTGCCCGTATTGCGCTAATCGTTTCACTGATGTCTTCGGCGGCCATTAATTCATTGCGACGGGCATAAATCACTTTACGTTGATCGTTAGCGACATCGTCATAAGCCAGAATTTCCTTACGCATATCGAAGTTACGACCTTCCACTTTGCGTTGAGCATTTTCGATAGAACGGGTTACCCAGGGATGCTCAATCGCTTCGCCTTCCTCCATCCCCAGTTTTTTCATCAGACTGCCAACGCGCTCAGAGGCAAAAATGCGCATTAAATCGTCTTCCAGAGACAGATAAAAACGGGTTGACCCAGGGTCGCCCTGACGACCGGAACGCCCTCGTAACTGGTTATCAATCCGACGGGATTCATGCCGCTCTGAACCAATCACATGCAAACCGCCACTGGCCAGTACTTTTTCATGTCTATCCAGCCAAACGCCCTGCACTTTTTCTTTTTGCGCATCTGTTGCATCTTCCCCCAAAGCTTTGAGTTCTGCATCCAGATTACCACCCAGCACAATATCAGTACCACGACCGGCCATATTAGTTGCAATGGTCACAGCGCCCGGCATACCGGCCAATTCGATAATATGTGCTTCACGCTCATGCTGTTTGGCATTCAAAACTTCGTGCTTAATATTGTGTTTTTTCAGCAGGGTCGAAATTAACTCAGAATTTTCGATTGATGTAGTACCTACCAACACCGGTTGGCCACGTTTAACACAATCCTTAATATCTTCAATAACAGCGTTATATTTTTCTCTAGCGCTCAAATAGACCAAGTCGCCTTTATCTTGACGAATCATCGGTCTGTGAGTAGGAATAACTACAACTTCCAGTCCATAAATTTTATTCAGCTCAAAAGCTTCGGTATCGGCTGTCCCCGTCATGCCGGATAATTTTTCATACAAGCGGAAATAATTCTGGAAAGTAATCGAAGCCAGCGTCTGATTTTCCTCCTTAATAGGAACGCCTTCTTTTGCCTCAACCGCCTGATGCAAACCTTCAGACCAGCGTCTTCCTGTCATCATTCGACCGGTGAATTCGTCAACAATAATAATTTCATTGTTAACAACGACATAATCAACATCTCGTTGAAACAGCACATGAGCGCGCAAAGAGGCATTCAGATAATGCATGAGGCGTATATTGCTCGCATCATAAAGACTGGCGCCCTCTTCCATCAAGCCGTGCTCAACCATTAACCGTTCAATACGTTCATGTCCTTCTTCGGTTAAATGAATTTGCCGGGACTTTTCATCCACCGAGTAATCTCCAGGCATTTTGTCCTGTTGATCCGGATCATCAACTTTTTCCTGCTTGCTCAAGAACGGTATGATTTCATTAACTTTCAGATAGATTTCTGTACTTTCGTCAGTTGGCCCGGAAATAATCAATGGGGTTCTGGCTTCGTCAATTAAAATTGAATCCACCTCATCGACAATGGCAAAACTCAGATCGCGTTGCACCTTCTGATCCAGATTAAACGCCATATTGTCACGGAGATAATCAAAACCGAATTCATTATTGGTTCCATAGGTAATATCAGCGGCATACGCCGCTTTACGTTCAGCATGCCCCAAATCACTGACTATGACTCCCGTAGTCAGGCCTAAAAAGCCATATAACCTGCCCATCCATTCTGCATCGCGACTGGCCAGATAATCATTCACCGTTACCACATGCACTCCATGCCCGGGCAATGCATTCAGATAAGCGGCCAGGGTCGCCATCAGAGTTTTACCCTCACCGGTTTTCATTTCGGCAATCTTGCCGTCATTCAGCACCATGCCGCCAATTAACTGCACATCAAAATGGCGCATTCCAAATACCCGGGTCGATGCTTCTCGAACCGTTGCAAATGCTTCCGGTATTAGAGCATTCAGCTTTTCACCCTGAGCAAGACGATCACGAAACTCCTGTGTTTTTGCTTTTAACGCATCATCAGATAGCTTTTCATACTCAGAAGCCAATGCATTGATTTTTCCAACCAGCTTCCGCTTTTTCTTTACCAGCCTGTCGTTACGGCTTCCAACTACAAATTTAACCAGCTTACCCAGCATGTTTTTTTCCGGTGAGAATTACTAAAAAAATTGATTCAAAATCTGGGCATTATATACTATATTGGCAGTTTGTTGCCAGATAAACAACATTAATAATAAGAGCAATCATTCTATCAAACCAGAACAGCTAAACATTCATATCCAAGGATTTGTTCAAGGCCTTGGCTTTCGTCCCTTTGTATTCCGCCTGGCAAAACGACACCGCTTGCAAGGCTGGGTCAGCAATTGTAATGAAGGCATTGAAATTGTCATTACGGGCGAACCGATACAGCAACAGCTTTTTGTTAACGATTTGCACACGCAATTACCGCCCTTTGCAGAAATCAAATCATTACAAATAGTTCGGCAACCAGTCAGCACCTTCAAATCCTTTCAGATCAGTCCCAGCTTAACATCGGGCGCAGTTTCGCTATTTGTATTACCGGATATTGCCCCTTGCCGGGAATGCATCACCGAGATCAATAATCCGGACAGTCGTTATTATCGCCACCCATTTACCAGCTGCTGTTACTGTGGTCCAAGATATAGCATTATGCAAAGCCAGCCTTATGATCGTCAGCGCACCAGCATGGCTACATTCACTCCTTGCGCTGATTGTTTGCAGGAATACAGGATGCCAGACAGTCGCCGCTTTTATGCCCAGACCATTGCCTGCCCGAATTGCGGACCACAGATAAAGCTGTTATCCGATAATGGACAATATATAGCATCAGGCGAACAAGCCCTCAGCCAAACGATACAGCAGCTACAGGACGGAAAAATCGTTGCCATTAAAGGTATTGGCGGCTATCAATTAGTTGTTGACGCCACTAATGAAAAAGCCGTTCGACGCTTACGCGATAAAAAACAGCGCCCAAAAAAACCTTTGGCCGTTATCGTAAAAAATCTCTCAACAGCAAAACAATTATGTATCATTCATGAATTAGAACAACAAGCACTCACATCACCTTCCGCTCCCATCGTTTTACTACAGCGACTTCGCAGTAACGTGATTACCAATGCCGTAGCCCCCGACAATCAGCATTGGGGCATAATGTTACCAGCCTCGCCTCTGCATTACCTGCTCTGCCAGGATTTTGACAATCCTCTGGTTGTCACCAGCGGCAACCGGAAAAACGAACCCCTTTGTATCGACAACCTGCAAGCTATCGAAAAATTGGCGGGCATAGCCGACTGTTTTCTGACTCACGACCGCCCTATTGTTCGCCCACTAGATGATTCAGTCGTCCGAATCATAGCCGGCAAAATCACCTTGTTACGTAAAGCTCGCGGCTACACCCCACTACCGCTCACCATTGATTCACAGCTTCCCGACACACTGGCAGTTGGTGGATATTTAAAAAATACCGTTGCCATTGCAACCAATAATCACATTATCAGCAGCCAACATCATGGCGACCTTGACGCAACAGAAACTCAACAACAATTCGAGAGCAGCATTTCAGACCTGCAACAATTTTACGCCATATCACCCACCGTTATCGCTCACGACCTTCACCCGGATTACAGCTGCAGCCAATTTGTCCAACAACAATCAATAGCAAAGCTACCGGTACAACACCACTATGCGCATATCTTATCGTGCATGGCTGAACATAATTTACATCCGCCTTTATTAGGTATCGCCTGGGATGGCGCCGGCCTGGGTACAGATAACACTATCTGGGGCAGCGAAGCCTTGCTAATTACCGACAAAGGCTTTCAGCGTTTTGCCCACTTACAACCATTTCCTTTACCGGGAGCCGATAAAGCAGCAAGAGAACCCAGGCGTTCGGCGCTAGGTTTACTCTATGAAATTTACGGGAGCGCGCTGTTTGAAAGACGCGATTTAATACTGCTACAAGCATTTTCGCAACAGGAACTCAACTTATTAAAGCAAGCGCTAAATAAGCACATAAATTGCCCAAAAACCAGCAGTATGGGCAGATTTTTTGATGCTATCGCCAGCTTACTGGATTTATGCCATCTCAACGAATTTGAAGGCCAGGCAGCCATGTTACTGGAACAGACAGCCTGTTTAGCCGATACCGAGCAATACTATCGCTATACGCTGACGGATACCGCACCGATAATCATTAACTGGCAGGTCATCATCACTCAAATAATCGATGATTTACAAAAAACAGATAGATTCCATATTGCCGCAAAATTTCATAATACCTTAAGTGAAATCATTGTCAAAATCGCCCAACGTGCCGGTCAGCAATCGTTAGCTCTAAGCGGCGGCTGCTTTCAAAACGCCTACCTGACTGAAAAAACAGTGGCAAAATCAAAAAGTGCTGGATTTAATGTTTATACTCATGAAAAAATACCTCCTAACGATGGCGGATTGGCAATAGGTCAGGCTTATGCTGCCACTTCATACTTCGCGCGGCTACGGATGCTAAATTTATAACGAGTTGATTTTTGTCGAGAGCAAGGCGCTGAAACAGGCGCATAGCAAGCTATGTAACTGTTTCAGCAACGCTGCTATCGGTACAGAATCAGCCGTTAGAAAACCCGTGCGAAGTATAATTTGAACAACCCCACCAATACCCAGTCGAATTTATTTTCCATGCCCTATTTATACCCATGTGCTTAGCTGTTCCCGGCCAGATAATCAGTATTTCAGATAATGAGTCCCTGCAGCGTACCGGTCAGATTGATTTTTCCGGCATCAGCAAACAAGTCAGCCTGGCTTACCTGCCCGAAGCCAAAATCAATGATTATGTCATCGTACATGCCGGCTTTGCCCTCTCCATTATTGATGAAGGGGAAGCCAAAGCCAGTCTGAAAACCTTTCAGGATCTGGATGATTTTGAGGCATCGCTGTGAAATTTGTCGATGAATATCGCAATCCACAAACCGCTAAAAAACTAGTCTCGGCCATTCATTCGATCACTCACAATGAATGGAATATCATGGAGGTGTGCGGCGGCCAGACTCACAGTATCATCAAACACGGTATTGACCAATTACTTCCCGACAAAATCAACCTGATTCACGGCCCCGGTTGCCCGGTTTGTGTCACACCGCTAAAATACATAGACAAGGCGCTAACCATCGCCCAACAGAGTGATGTAATTTTCTGTTCATTCGGTGACATGCTCAGAGTACCTGGTTCACACCAGGATTTACTCGGACTAAAAGCCCAAGGTGCCGACATTCGAGTTATTTATTCACCATTGGATGCCGTCAAACTGGCTCAAGAAAACCCTGCTAACCAGATTGTCTTTTTTGCTGTAGGCTTTGAAACTACGGCACCGACAACTGCAATGGCAGCTTTTCAGGCACGCCGACTAAACCTGGACAATTTCTCCCTGCTCATCTGTCACGTCCGTGTTCCGCCCGTGATGGAAGTTTTATTGAGCTCAGAAAACAACACCGTCCAAGGTTTTCTGGGAGCCGGTCATGTCTGTTCTATCATGGGGTATCATGAATATTTGCCATTGGCTGAACACTATCAGACACCCATTGTCATCACCGGTTTTGAGCTGCTAGACATCCTGCAGGGTCTATATTTATGCATCAAACAGCTGGAAGAAAACCGTCATGAAGTTGAAAACCAATACAGCCGCATTGTCGTTCAGCAAGGAAATGAAACAGCCCAGCAACTTATGCATCAAGTTTTCACTGTTGTAGATCAGAATTGGCGTGGACTAGGTCCCATAGCAGCCAGCGGACTGGCTCTGCAACCTGAATATCAACCCTGGAATGCAGAGCGAAAATTTTCCGTGAATAACATTGATACTCAAGAGCCTTCTGCCTGTCGCAGCGGTGATGTGTTGCAAGGCCTGCTAAAACCGGATGCCTGCCCTGAATTTGGAAAAACCTGTACACCTGAACATCCACTGGGCGCCACCATGATTTCCTCTGAGGGCGCCTGCGCCGCTTATTATCGCTATCGTTCTCATGACTGATATTCAACTCAACTGCCCGCTTCCACTTAGATATGAGCAAATTGTCATGGCTCACGGCGGTGGCGGACGGATGATGCAAGAGCTACTCAACACCATTATTCGCCCGGTATTTAGTAACAACATACTCGAGCAGCAGCATGACAGCGCCGTGTTGAATATCAGTCACAAACAACTGGCTTTCACGACCGACTCCTTTGTGGTCAAACCGTTATTTTTCAAAGGCGGCGATATCGGCAAACTGGCAATCTGCGGCACTATCAACGATCTGGCCATGAGTGGCGCCAAACCGCTTTATATCAGTTGTTCTTTTATTATCGAAGAAGGCTTCGCTATTCGAGATTTACAACGTATTGTACAATCCATGCAAAATAGCGCTCAACAAACTGGCGTCAGCATTGTCACCGGGGATACCAAAGTAGTCGACCACGGCAAGGGTGATGGTCTCTATATCAATACCGCCGGTATTGGTGTTATAGAGCATGACATTTCCATCCAGCCCGACAATATTCAGTCTGGTGACGCTATTATAATCAACAGTGACTTAGGTCGTCATGGTACAGCCATCATGCTGCAACGAGAAGGACTGGAGTTTGACAGCAACATCGAAAGCGACTGCTGTAGTCTGGCAGAAGCGATCCAGTCTCTGCTGGCTGCGGATATTGAGATCCATTGTCTGCGTGACCTAACCCGCGGCGGTTTGAGTAGTTGCCTGATTGAACTGGCAACCGATTCAAGCCACCAGTTTGAAATTCAGGAATCCAGCCTGCCGATACGCGATGATGTGCGTAGCGCATGCGAAATTCTGGGATTTGACCCGCTTTACATCGCCAACGAAGGCTGTTTTGTCCTGTTTGCACCACAAGACCAGGTTGAAACAGCTATAAAAATTTTAAAACAGTCCGAAGACAGTCATCAGGCTATACAGATCGGCACAGTGACATCCCTTCATTCACAAGGCAGCGTGACGCTAAAAACAGCAATGGGTATAAACCGCGTAATAGAAATGCTAAGCGGCGAGCAACTACCCAGAATTTGTTAACCCCAACAAAACAAGGAACAGCGACTGCCTGCACAGAAAAAATTCCGGCAATTATTGCAGTCTACCCCATTTACCCACCCGAAAAACCAAGTTATTGATTATATTGACAATCCCCATAAAACAGTCTTTTCCCGCTACAGACTATACAATAAATTTATCTATTAACGCGCAAAATCTTTCTTTTTTATGTGACGAGACTAAATAGCCATGTATAATGACAGCCAATATTGCCAGGTAAGAAAATTGTTGTCTCATCAGTCTTCAATTGGATCAACATCGTTGTTTTCCGCTACCCGCTTTATTAAAACTTAACGTACTACGCCAGTGAAAACCGGCACTTTATTTTAGCAAGAGAAAATTATGTCAGATCTAGTAGAAGGCACCGTAAAATGGTTTAACGATGAAAAAGGCTTTGGCTTCATCGAGCAGGAAGGTTCAAAGGATGTATTCGTACATTTTAGCGCAATCAACGGTAACGGCCGTAAATCCTTAGCGGAAGGTCAGCGCGTTACTATGGAAGTCACAATGGGCCAAAAAGGGCCTCAAGCAGAAAACGTCACAGCTTTATAAGAATATTGTAATGGGCAGTCAATCATGATTGACTGCCTTTCACTACCTCTAAGCAATTAAAGCAGTTTGCCCCACAAGTCGTAGTCATCGGCTTCTTCAAGTTCAACTTCGACAAAATCGCCGACTGTTAAATGCGTGGCACCATCAATAAACACCTGCCCATCAATCTCAGGTGCGTCGGCTTTGCTGCGTGCAACCGCCCCTTCTTCGACAACCTCGTCAATCAGCACCGTTTCTTTTTTACCAATCCGCTGTTGCAGACGCGCTGCACTTATTTCTGCCTGATGCGCCATAAAGCGCGCCAGACGTTCTTCCTTAAGTTCTTCAGGTATTGCTCCTGGCAAATTATTGGCCAGCGCGCCTTTAACCGGCGAATAAGCAAAGCATCCCACCCTGTCCATTTGCGCTTCATTTAAAAATTGCAATAATTCTTCAAATTCCCGCTCCGTTTCACCGGGAAAACCCACGATAAAAGTACTGCGAAGGGTAATATCAGGACAAGCTTGCCGCCAAGCCCGAATTCTCTCCAGATTGTTTTCCGTAGCTGCGGGTCTTTTCATCAATTTCAAAACCCGGCTGCTGGCATGTTGAAAAGGAATATCCAGATAGGGCAAGATTTTCCCGCTAGCCATTAACGGAATCACCTCATCGACATGAGGGTAAGGATAAACATAATGCATTCTAACCCAGATACCCAGATCACCCAGGGCTTCAGCCAAATCATAAAACCGCGTGCCGACACTACGCCCATTCCACCGCTGACTTTGATATTTCAAATCCAGACCGTAAGCGCTGGTATCCTGTGAAACCACCAGCAATTCTTTAACTCCCGCTTCAGCCAGACGCTCTGCCTCCAATAAAACATCGTCAACGGGACGACTGATCAAATCACCGCGCATCGACGGAATAATGCAGAAAGTGCAGCGGTGGTTACAACCTTCAGATATTTTTAAATAAGCGTAATGACTGGGCGTCAGTTTAATCCCCTGTGATGGAATCAAACTGGTAAACGGATTATGAGCCGGCGGCAAATGTTCATGCACCGCATCCACCACCTCATCCGTAGTATGGGCACCGGTAATTTTCAGTACCTGTGGGTGACGCGCCAGAATTTCGTCCTGTCTCGCCCCCAGGCAACCGGTCACAATCACCTTGCCGTTCTCAGCCAAAGCCTCTCCAATACTGTCCAGAGATTCCTCAACAGCTGCATCGATAAAACCGCAGGTATTCACGATAACCAGATCAGATTGCTGATAATTAGGTGACACCTGATAACCTTCCGCACGTAGACGGGTCAAAATCTGCTCGCTGTCAACCAGCGCTTTTGGACAACCCAGACTGATAAACCCGACACTGGGATTACTCATAACAATCTCTCAAAAAATTACACATTTTACCTGAGTATACTTCGCGCGGAGTATATTTACAAACAGGTGGGCGGCTTGGGTAAACCGGCACATTTGCAGGCATACTTTAACGGCCCGTCTGGAAATAATTTATGCAAATAACGACTATTACCTTTCTCTTCCCCCAATTCATGACGTATAGCCTTGGTGAAAACCCGGGCATTAGGCAAATGTTTAAATTTTTGATAATAACTGCGGATAAAAAACACAATTTCCCAGTGTGCATCGGTCATTTCAATGCCATGTAACCGGCCAATTGCACACGCTACCCGCTCGTTCCATTGCTTATAATCACACAAAAAACCTTCTTCTGTGGTTAGCAATTCTACACCATCGACCATCAACGCCATGTTTTGATAGCTTTGTTGTTAACCGTTAATTCAACCAGACCGGAATAATCAATAACAAGCACGCCGGCAAGCAGTTGCTCCTGACTAATACCACTCACGTCCAACTCATCCTGCAATACATACAAGTGACAAGCTTTGTCCATTAACTGATTAAAATGAGTGTTTAAAACGTGCCCACCCATGGCATTCCAAACGGCAGCTTCCTGAAAAACCACATCATCACCATTGCCAATACGCGCAATAACAGCCAAATCAACCGGGGACCGAAAAATAAGATGTAACATTATTCCACATGCGTCAATTTCAAACCGACAATGCCGATAATAATCATCATAATCGATGCCAATCTGACCAGTTCTGCCGATTCCTTAAACAATAAAATACCCAACACGGCGACACCTACCGCTCCCATCCCCGTCCAAACAGCATAGGCGGTACCTAGCGGCAGGGTTTTAATCGACAACATCAACAAATAAAAACTGCCCCCCCCGGAAATCATGGTGACAACGCTAGGCCATAATTTTGTAAAGCCTTCATTGTATTTAAGGCTCAAAGCAAAAATAATTTCAGCACAGCCAGCAGAAAACAATAAAATCCAACCCATTTAAAAATCCTTAAAAAATGCATAAAAAGGTTAGATATTCTACAATACAAGATCAAACAACCTGTAAAATCTTTACTGCTATTTATGGAAAAAAAGTCCGAATATTTTGTTAAAAACCCTAAACAAATTATCAATCATCTAAATAAGTTAGTTAAACAAAACATCCTGATTTCAGCCCACTTTGGCGACAATAACGAATCATTCATCACCACCATACTGGAACTGGATCTCAAAAAAAATCTAATCAAACTGGATTACGGCCCCAAGGAATATCTAAACAAGCAGCTCTTAAACTCAAGCAACGTAGAATTCCGAACAGACTTTAAAGGTATTAAAATTACTTTTGCCGGACAAAAAATAAGTAAAACACGAAGTAATGGACAGGTTGTTTTTGCCATGCCGATACCTACTATGCTTTTTTGGATGCAACGCAGAAAATTTTACCGGGTTAAAGTGCCCCTTTCCCATGACAGCTATTGCAAAATCACATTTAAAAATGAAAAGAAAGAAACACAGCAAACTGTTAAATTCAAACTGATGGACATCAGTATTTCAGGAACCGCTTTCTTTAGCGATCAAAAGGAATTTTTAAATGAATTAGTTCTCGCAAGCAGCTTTGAAAATTGTGAACTACACTTAGGCAACTCTGACTGCATAAATGTATCATTAACAGTTAAAGATAAAATCAACCTGTTTCCCGACAAGCCCCAAAAAGGCCAACGGATAGGTTGTTCTTTCACTAATATAACGTCTGCTCGTGAATCAAATATCCAGCGTTATATGCAGGAAATCGAACGGGAACGCAGAAATGTTCGGCAATAATTTTAGAGAAAATTAAATAACGATAGATTCTGCACTTTTGCGAATGCCTGTTGGGCGGCTTGCAGTGCGGTATTTTGCAAATTAAATCGACTGATTGCCTCGGCATAATCCAGATCCTGAGTATCTGACAGCGCAGATTGCATATCCAATAAATAACCGTCGTGAGACTGTGACTGCAAATCAATCGCCTTGAGTCTGGCCCCAACAGAAGACTGGGTAGAAATAATGTTTTCAAACGTCGTATTCAACTTACCCAGAGTTGAAGCCTGAGGCGTCCCCGCTTTCAATTCATCTGAAAATTTCTTAATAACATCAAATACACTATCGCCGGCGCTGCTGCCCGTTGGCCCAAAAATACTGTTCCCGGCATCACCATCAGCAACTTTCCTGGTATCACTGATCTGAATCTTACGCTGATTATCATCACCGTTATAAGAATAAGGTGAACCGACAGTAAACGGAACCTGTTTCGATAGAAACCCTGAAAAAATATACTCCCCATTTGCTCCTTGCGTATTGGCCAATGAAAGCAATTGAGCATTCAACTGATCAAATTCTGCAGCTATCGCTTTTTTATCACTCGCATTATTGATACCGTTCAGACCTTGTATCCCCAAATCTTTCAAGCGATTCATAACATCCAGCGCACTTTGCAAAGTACTTTCCTCCAGTCCCAAACGCTGTTTAGCCGTATCAATATTGCGTTGATATTGCCCAACTTGATCTATACGTTGCTGAAAAGCAATAACCCGACTTGCCGCAGCGGGATCATCACTCGGGGTCAGAATTTTCGTGCCTTTAGCCAGCTGCAATTGAGACTGGGTGACTTTTGCTTGTTGCAGCAACATCGAATTAACGCCTAATTGCTGACTCCAGGCTGTTGATATTTTCATACGCTCATCTACCTCACGCTACTTAAAAGTGTCTCAAAGATAGTCTTGGTTGTTGCAATAGCCTGTGAAGATGCCTGGTATGCCTGTTGCAGTTTAATCAAATCTGCCGCTTCTTCATCCAGATTAACACCTGATATACTACTCTGCTGTTCTTTGGCATTATTCAGCAAAGTTTCCTGTGCTGCAGCGCTGACTTTGGCGGAACTGGTCAAACCACCAATATCAGAAACCATCTGCGCATAAGTCTGCTGAAAGGTGGAAGTTCCTGCCAACATGCCCGATTTATTCTCCAACCCAGCCAATAACAAAGCATTCCTGTTGTCTCCCGGCATTGCTCCGACAACAACCGAACCACTGGCATCCAGATTGGTTGCAGCTGCAATTTTACGGGGATCAGTGATATTGACAGCTATTAATTTGGCCGCTGAATAGGCCGGCCTGATCAAAAATGAATCACCGGCAACAGGAGCTGTAGCGCCTAAAGTAATCGTAATCCCCGGCAATGTATCTGTACCGCTGGCAACCAAATTTCCAGATGAAACAGTCAGGTTAATTGAAGTATTATCGCTAACCCGGGTCAATTTATATAAAGGCCCAGCACTTACATCCAGACGATAATCACTGGCAGTAATATTACCGATATTAGCTGGATCAAACGTTGCCGATATTGAACCGGTATTGGCCGGATTGCCAGTAACCGGTACATTATCGATACCGGAAAAAAAATCCGGTCCGGCATTACCGTCCAGATCGTATCCGGCTTTGTGTACTTTATTAAATTCCATCGCCACACTGGCTGCAATTGTCCCCAGTTTCTGTTGAGCAGGATTCAACACCTCATCCCGAAACCTTAATGCTCCAGTCAATTCTCCGCCTGATAACTGTTGAGTAATGATTAGCACATTACTTGCAGCAGATTCTTTCACCCCAATATCCAGTTGAGCAGGATCCAGAATAGATTGTTGTTGAACTACCTGACTGGCGGTCCCTGACAGTACTAATTTCTGGCCTTTACCGACAAACACACTCACCATGTTATTGTTAGCCGGCACTACGGAAACATCAACCAGTTTCGATAACTTGTTTAACAGCAGATCCCGTTCATCCAGTAAATCGTTGGTCTTATGAGCAACTTGACCCTGACTGGATTGAGCGGCAATTTTGATATTCAAATCAGCAATGGATTTTGCAAAGGAATTAATATCATTAATATTTGCATTGATATCGCTATTGACCTGAGAGCGCAACTCATCCAGCCGAGTATTCATGGTCGAAAATCGCTGAGTCAACATTTCACCTTCCGACAATAAAGCCTGTCTGGCTGGAATTGAAGATGGATCATCAGCCACATCATTAACCGCATTAAAGAGCTGTTTAATAACCGGTGACAATCCCGTTGCCGGTTCTGCAAGCAAATTGTCGACCTGTGAAGATAAAGCACGGTAACGATCCGCGTCGCCAAATGCCGAGGTACTGGATCGCAATTGGTTGGTTGTAAATTCATCATAACTACGGACGATATCTTTAATTTTGACGCCCTTCCCCAAATAACCTTCGCTGGTAAATTCTGCCGGATTTGTGCCCAATTCGACCCGCTGCCGACTATAACCTTCTGTATTTACATTGGCGATATTATGGCTGACTGTTTGTAGCGAACGCTGTAAAACTGTCAAACTGGATACCGCTGTTCCTAATATTCCTGATGCCATTTCTACACCTTAATGTTCAATAGCCTATTTGCTTGCCACGACAACAGGCTTGCTGTTGCCAAATTTGGTATGGTAAATACGCATTACCTTGTCAGCATAAGCCGGATCGGTTGCATAACCTGCCTGTTGTAATTCACGCATATATCGTTCCGGATTTGAAGCCATTTTTATGGCATTAGCATAACGAGGATTGTTTTTAATGAAATTCACATAATCCTTAAAACTGCTCTGATACGAATCATAAGCTCTAAAAGCGGCCATTTTTTTCCGTCCTATGCCACTCTCAAATTCCAGCGCTGACTTTCTTGTCTGCGGCCCCTGCCAGGATTTATCCGCTTTAATATTAAACAAGTTAAAACTACTGTCACCATTGCTTTTTTTAATAACAGCTTTTCCCCAGCCGGTTTCCAATGCTGCTTGGGATAGCAATACGTTGGGATCCACACCTAATTCAAACGCAGCCTGCCTGGCAAATGGTTGTAATCGTTTAATAAATTGCTCTTTGCCGGTTATTGGCCGATCTACCGGTCGCTCTGACAAATTTTTGCTAGCCCTGGCGCTACCTTTCTCAATATTTCGTTCTGGTGCGGCAACTGTTTTTTTCGTTTTTATGATGTTAACCGCAACAACCGCCGAACGCTTTAAATAATCTTCCAGTTCCATTTTATTTTGTGGATCAGCTACTTTGGGCGTTAATTGCCGGGCAATCAAGTCGGCTAAACCCAGTCCCGGTTTACCCGACAGATGCAGTGCCAGTTGCTGATCATACATATCCTGATAAAATTTGCTCTGATCACTATCGAAAATGCCATCGGATAATTTGGCCTGTCGCATACTTTTTAGCACTTTGCTTAAAAATATTGACTCAAATTGTTTAGCAACTTCCTTGATGGCTTCCGGGCTGTTTTTTCTGGCTTCATTTTTTAATTTGGCTAAACCATTAAAATCGGTATATA
>CAYYSO010000033.1:0-18005 GCA_964474415.1 uncultured Methylomarinum sp.
AGTTAGTACTTAATTGTTTTTCTAAATATTTTTGCGTCAATAACTCAAAACATCTGAAAAATTAGTCTATATACGCAAATATCCCATACTATGATCGATTACCAAGACATGTAACTACATCATTAGGAATAAACCATGACTCAAGATGAATTAAAAAAACAAGTGGCCAAAGCAGCGCTGGAATACACTAAAGGGGTTTCCATTCTTGGCGTTGGAACCGGCTCTACCGTTAATTTCTTTATTGATATGCTGGCTGACCAAAAAGCAGATATTGAAGGCGCCGTTTCCAGCTCAGAAGCTACAACCCAACGTTTAAAAGACATTGGTATTCCCGTATTGGATTTAAACAGTGTGGGTGATATTGAAGTATATATCGATGGCGCAGATGAAGTGGATCCACGCAAAAAACTGATAAAAGGTGGCGGCGGCGCTTTAACCCGTGAAAAAATTATCGCTGCAGCCAGTAAGAAATTTGTTTGTATTGCCGATGAAACCAAATGTGTCGAGGTACTAGGAAAATTTCCGTTACCGCTTGAAGTCATTCCCATGGCTCGCAGTTATGTCGCCAGAGAAATGGTCAAAATGGGCGGTCAACCGGTCTGGCGTGAGGATTATTACACCGACAACGGCAATGAAATTTTGGATGTGCATAATCTGGAAATTCTTGACCCCATGGAAATGGAACGTACCATCAATGACATCACAGGCGTAGTTACTGTCGGTATTTTTGCCCACAGAGATGCAGATGTCGTACTGGTTGGTAAAGGCGATACTGTCGATATTATGTAACTCAGAACTTATCCATTATGATCGGGTCGGAATAACGGGATTACGCCTGTTACCTCTCCCACACCATCGGACATGCGGTTTTCCGCATCCGGCGGTTGAATCCAACAGCTTACGCTGCCGAGAGTTCGGATGGTACATTTAATCCATAGCGTCGTAACGTCGCATTGCTTAACGCCTTGTGTAATGCCGGGCTAGCGGCAATTCTCCAAGCGCCGCGCGAACTACTTGCAGTCTTTTGCAGGTGCTCGCTCACGCCTAATCGTCGCAATGCGTTAAGTCGGCCTTTCTTGTTGTGCTAGCGTTGCCAGAAACATTTTCGTATATGTCTTCGTGTCCAACCTGCCCAGTGACGGATATTCCATCGCTGGGTGGCCAGCTTAAAATAATTCCACCAGCCTATACTATATTTCTGCCATGGCTCGACCAGTTGTTTACTACTGGTTAAGCTTTGCCTTGCATCCCATAGCTTGCGTACATTTGATTTGTATCTTTCAATACTCTTCGGGGCAATCGCTATTTCTCCATTTTGGGTGATGCGAAAGCCCAGAAACTGACTTTCCCAAGGACGTCCTGTACCGCTTTTACTTTGGTTTACGCTAAGTTTTAAATATTTTTCTATCCATCGAATGAGACTTTCTAATACGCGTTTTGCACTTCGTTCGCTGCCTACGTAGATGCTTATATCATCGGCGTATCGGCAGAAACTTAGCCCTCGCATTTCCAGTTCTTTGTCCAGTTTGTCCAGGTAGATATTAGCTAATACTACAACGAGGGAAAGGTCAAAAAGACAAGTAAGTTGTCAAAGTTATTTCATAAACGTTCCTTAGAACAGGTTTTATAGCTCTTCTCCTGCAGTAACCGGTTCTTTATAAATCCCTGATAATTTACGTTTAAATTCATTAGTCACCAACTTTGCATCCAACCTGCTCGTTACAACGCGAGGGGTAATTAGTACAACCAATTCCGTTCTTTTTTTGTTGTTTAGTGTACTGCCAAACAATGGCCCGATTAAAGGAAGTTCATGTAAAAAAGGAATACCTGTCTTTTCATAGGTATTTTTTTCACTAATCAAGCCCCCTAACACAATAGTATCTCCACTTTGAACAGCTACATTACTCTTTATTTCTCTTGTCAGAATATTTGGATTTCCATTCGTTACGCCACCGCCGAAATCTTCGACACTTTGTTCAATATCCATAACAACCAAGCCATTTGCATTTACCCTTGGTTTTATTTTAACTGTAACCCCGGTTTTCCGTTGTTGAATGGTAGTCGTTGAAACTAGCGCATTATTGTCACCCACGCCTCCGGTTAAAGGCGTCGACTGGGAAGTTAAAAGTGATATTTCATCACCCACCTGAATGCTTGCTTCCTGATTATTCAAAACCATTAACGAAGGTGAAGAAATAACATTAATCTTGTTATCGGTTGCTGCAGCATTGAGTACTGCTCTTATATCTCCAGAATTACTAACAAACGAATATCCAAAACCGCCTGTTGCTGCTCCTATAGCTAAATTTGAGGCCGTTTGGGTTAAATCGAAACCACCAGAACTGGCCGCATTATCACCGCCATTACTATGGCTAAAAAACCATTGGATTCCATATTTTAAATTGTCATCTAAAGTTACATCAACAATGGTCGCATCAATCAATACCTGCAACGGCATCACATCTAGCTGTTTGATAACTCGCTGTACCACCGTATAATCCTGCGCAGTTGCAACAATAACCAGCGCGTTATTGGTTTCATCAGCAATAATTTTGACCTCACCCACATCGGTTAATGAAGGGGGTCCTACTTTTTTACGCGGTTTAAACGCTTTTAAATTTTGCTGTTTTCTATTGGTAACAGTAATGGGTTTTCGACCGGTAGCAACTGAAGCCAATTGGTTTTTATTTTCCACGGCGCTGAATATATCATTCAGTGTTGCCGCCAGTTCCACAGCATCAACATGCTGAACCCGGTATACGTTGACACCTCCACCTGCTGAGGTATTGGCTTTATCTAGCCTTAATACCCAGCGTTCTACATCTTTCAGATATTTAGCCTGATGAGTGATTGCCAAAATGGCATTCAAGCGTTCAATTTCCATAAATTGAAAAAAGCCCTTCCCTGATTTTTCACCATTGTTATTGAATACTCGCTCCAGTTCTTCGATTATTTTCTTGGCTTCAACATTTTTTAATGGAAACAGGCCGAAGGACCGCCCTTTCATGACATCGACATCAAAGGTATCCACCATCTCCATGGTGCGTGCTATTTCCCTTGCCGTCCCTGCAACCAGCAGCATATTTCTATTTCCATCTATATGCAGAATCGTTTTATCCTGCATTAACGGCTTAATGATTTCAGCCAATTCTTCAACCGCGACATTTTTAACTGGCACAACCTTGATCTGATATCCGGCCTCCAATTTGTTTCGATATTTATTGAAAGCACTAAAAGCGCTACTGCTCAGTACTTCGGTTTTGGGTTTAATCTGATAAAGGCCATCCTGAAAAACCATGCCCGCATTATTGATTTGTAGCAACATTTCCAGTGTAGGCAGTAATTCGGAACGGCTTAATGGCTTAGAAGTTTGCAATGTAACTTTGCCTGCGACTTTTGGACTTAATACATAATTTTCACCCAAAATATCACCCAAAATCACTTTAGCCACTTCGCCCAAATCGGCATCATCAAAATTCAGACTGTATTCGCCCTTTTCCGAAACCTTTTTAGCTGTCTTAGCCGCCTTTTGAGAAATAAATTGTCCTGTACCGGGATATAATTCTATTTCTGAACGATCTTTATTGACCGATTCTAATGCTTTGTTGCTTAATTCCTGATAAATCACTTCCCGCTGTTCAGATCTATTGATTTCTCCAACCGACTCTAACGGTAATTTCTCATGCAGTTTGGGTACAATTAACTCGCAACCTGGAACTGACAAGCTCAATGCCAAAATGCAAGGAACTTTCACTTTACGGTTAATCATGCTGTTTCTCAGGATTTAAGTTTTTTAGATTACGTGCACTGCGCATAGGTTTTTTCTGTTTTGCAACGGTTCTTGGTTTCGGTTTTCTTAACATGATTGTTTGCTGTTTTCCTGCCCTTTCCAGAATTGCTCTGTCCGGCTGTAGTTCTTTAATCAACCAACCGCTAATATCATCACCCGCTGATTTTTTGAAATATTCTTTATCCCTTTGCTGTTTTCTAAATAGTGCATACATCTTCCCTTTAAGAGAATAAATACCGTCCAAAATCAAATCATCAATTTGACTGGCTTGTTCTTGCTTGTCGCCGTCTATTTCATCATCAACAACAGGCTTGCGACCTTCTATGAATAAAGGTCTGTCGACCATATCCGAATACCTTTCCAATGACTGTTTCTCTAATACCAGATTCGGCAGTTCAATTTCCTGACTTTGGCCGTTCTGATCAGACATTAGCGATTCTACCGCCAGATTATCAGAGCCCCCAATAAGCAGCCATTCCATCAACAAAATGACCAACAAAAATACACATATACCCAGTAATAACTTCATGAGGCTTAAATTCATGATGCCTTTGCTCTCATAAAGCCGACAACCTGAAAGCTAATATTCAGTTTATTACTTTGTTCTATTTTTCGCGTCTTACGATTACGTTTACCACGTACAGGACGAATATCTATCTGGTCAACAATCATGACGGGTACCGCAGTTTCAATCTCATGCAATACGCTATGTAAAATATCTATATCCCCGGACATTCTGACTTTGACTGTTACTCGATTAAATCCATTTTCACTACTACCTGCCAATACCTGAGTACTGGTTAACTGACCACCGGCTTGTGAAATAGCTGACTTAACAAATTTCTGCAAATCAGCTGAAGCCAGAGCTACCGTATTTCGGGTGCTAAAATAATTCTGGCTTTGATATTGCTGTTTAATCCGTTCAATATTTTCGATTACCCGATCCTTTCCGGCAACAATATGCCGGACTCGCTGCAATCTGAAAGCCAGTTCTTTTTTTTGCTCGTGGTAGTCCAGTCCAGTTGAAACAAGTGGCACAATTGCGCTAAAAAGCACAATCAATAACATCAGTATCAGCAGGGCTAATGCCAGCCAGTGTTGAAAGGTCGCCTTATTCATCATTGACTTGGGCTTTCACATCCATACTGATTTGAAAGCGTTCCCGTCCGCTTCTTTTATCCTGCGTCAATGGTGATACAAAACGGACATTACTAAATAAAGGCGATGCTTCCAACACACCGATTAATGCCGAGGCAGCAGGAGATTGTCCCTGTATTTGCAGTCGCGCATCATTGTATTTCAGATGGGTTAACCAAGTGTCGTCCGGGATTAACTGACTCAGGGTATTGATCAATTCTGTCATTGACGGAGCGCTGTTTTTAGTTTCAATCAAACCTGCCGTTTCGTCAACTATGTCGTCAATTTCTAATTGCCGGGACTGAACAAGGCGCGAATCTTTTTCCAGTTGTTTTAATTGATGTCTTAATAACTCAACGCTTTGCCCTTCATACCAGACGGGATAAACCAGAGTGACAACAGTTAACAACAACACAACAAAACTGAGAATCCAGATAAAAAATTGTGTGATTTTATTTTTTCCTGGCCGCTCCCATTCCGGTAATAAATTATAGGGTTCCAGGTCATCGGTAAAATTATTAGCCGCATCTTCATAATCGACTACAGCGGGGTATATTTGTGCACTTTTTAAACGCTGGCAAATAGTATCTAATATTTCCTTAGGTGTTAACACCAGTAAGACCTTAATTTGTCCATTTTCTTCTTTTCCCAACGGTTTTACTGCAAAATAGACCTGTTCTGCGTTAAATGGCGTATATTTGTCCATTTCAAAAGCGATGACTTGTCGAAGATTTTCTTTGGCTACAGCCGGCAAATAGAGTATTTTTTTGATCGCCTGATCAGAATTTAATCTCAGAATATAATGCGCTTTTTCCAGCTCGGGATAATGAGACAGCAGATACCGATATTGTTCCTGACTTTTGTCGTTTAAGACCAACTCGGCTATGGCTTGCTTTTGACCATCAATTATTCTATTGAAGCACAGTGTCTCAGTGGTTGCTGACAAAAACACATGGCTTGATTTGTCACTTAGCGCCTGCCTGAGTTTTTCCGGCAACCAGGAAGCCAGCTCCCGACTCCACCATTGGAAAAAGTGCCTTAAATCAAAATCAATATTTGTGTTCAGATTCATCATAAAGGACTATTACCTGTTGCTCCATTTCATCGCTAAATAATGAAACCTTCGGGTATATTTGCTGCCAATCCAACACTTGAAAGGGATTTGTCTGACTTCCATTAGTGTTTTTTTTCAGGGTCACTGTTATGCCGCTATTCACGTCTCCAAAAACCCGAGCCTGCGAAATAATAGTATAGACTTCATTAGTATTTGTATCCTGATTTCCTGAGGTATTCTCTATTATGGGTAGAGCTGGAACTGGAAGCTGAGCCCGATTAGCTTCGATACGTTGCTGCATAAAATCATCTAACATTTCCGAATCAAGATTTGTAATCACCTGCAAAACTTCTTTTGACGCCAGTTTTAAATTAACCTGCGCCTGCCCAGAATAAACAGTGATCAGAGGCCGTAATTCCTGAAAAATATTAGAGTCCATACCTAAAACCATTTGCAACTCATCTATCAACTGAAATTCCTTGTTAGCAGGATGATAAGTTAAGCCAGTCTCTTCATATTGCTGTTTTTCCGCTCCATTGATATGCACCAGATCATCCTGATCACGCCAATCAAGAATAGCGCTCACCAAAGCCTGTTGTTCATCCGGATCGACGGAAGTCGAGCTCATCATCGCCGTCAACAGCGTTTCATCAGCTTTATTAAGATCTATTTTACCTTGCTCCGAGAATAACCTGACCCGGATTTCAGCTTCCTGATAGTGTAGCTGATAGACACTGCCATCAGCACGCCAGCGCCTGCTTTCATCCTTCTGCAACATCATTTGTCGAGCAATCGCTACACCCGCTTCAGCTACCGCTAATCCGACAGCATTATCCTTAACAGCGCTGATTACAGAAGTTTCTCTACGCATGGTTAAAGCAAAGCTGCCGGCCATAATGGTCATCAGACTCAACACCCAGATCACGATCACCATGGCCATGCCGGTTTGTTTTGCCGATCTCATTGTTCAATAGTCAGATTATTATCAAAATCTGCTGTTGCCAGCTTTAAAGCAAAAATCATCTCCGGCCAATAATTGTTGTCTATCAATACAATCTTGATTTTGATCAAAGCTGGCAAGCGTTCTTTTTCCTGCCAGGTATTAATCCATGCTCCATCGCTATACTCGTCCTCCTTGTCAAAATATGTCACCTCAAATTTCTCGACATTTTCCAGCAAAATTACCTCTTCTGCTTGCCATTGCGAACCTTCTGCTGTGGGATAAAACGGCTTGAGAATAACTTTGATAACACCTCTTTCAGCTTGGTCAAATCTGATCTTAAAAAGTTGTAAGCCTTTACGGCCTGCGCTGGCAGGGAAAACCGAGACAAACTGCAATTCATTCCGCCCTCCCTGGAAAGAAAAATTAGCCCCATTATCAGAAAAATCATCCCATAATGGTCGTATTGATGGTAAATGTCGCTTAAAAAACTGGTAAACCACCGCCTTTTCATTCACTTCGGAAATTTTTCTTTCACCTTTATCCCAGCTTTCAGCACCAATTTTTAAACTACTAAATAACAAAACCACCATAATACTAAGCAAAGTCATGGCCAGCATGACTTCCAGCAAAGTAAAACCGGTATTGTCAGGGTATCTTTGCATTACAAACGTGGTCCAGTCTTTACAGTATTCAATTCAACAGTACGATTATTTTGACTGTCTGCGTCCCATTGAACGATGACCTGAACAGTCATCAATTGAACAAGATCTTCTTCGGCACCAGAATTAGGAATATTCTCCACCTTAACCTGCCAGTGATATTTTTCGTCTTCTGTTCCAGATGTTGCACCCGCAGAAAGTGGCTTCTCAACACCGGTTTTGGCCATTAATGACTCGGCAATCTGGGTTGCCACAATATATTCTTCAGCGATAACAGCTGTATTCACACCGGAGGAAAAAATTTTCAGCAAAATGCCCAATGAAATTGCCAGAATACTGAATGCCACCAGTATCTCCAGCAAAGAAAAGCCCATTTGCCTATTCATCGCTAATCTCTATTTTTCCGCTCAGCCAGTTGACATCAATTCTATATGATAAACCCCTCCATTCCAGGGTAATCCGACCGCCACTGGAAGAACCATCGGCATAAAAACGGATGTGGCCGATTTCATCGTCCTTAAGCTCATCCTGAGCGATCACCAATGTCAATTCAATATCGTTCGGTAAGTGGTAATTTTTATCACGATTACTGACTTTATAGCTATTTTCTGCCAGATTAATGGCCACAGCCACTTCCTGATGAGAAATCAACGCCTGCCCTCTGGCATAACGTAATGCTGAAACCAGATCCCTGACCGCTGCTTTTAATTGGGCAGACTGGCTCCCTGAAGAAATATTGATCCCGATCACAGTAAAACCAAGCACGACTACCAATAGCACGACGGTCAGTTCTATCAGCGTGAAGCCCCGAATTTTGCCCAGCACTTTATTCCCAGCTGTTTATATCCTGATCCTCTCCTTCACCACCTTCTTTTTCATCGGCGCCATAACTATATAAATCAAATTTGCCATGTGAGCCTGGTGAAACGTAATGATAACTCTGAACCCAGGGGTCTTGAGGTACTTTGGCCTTACGTAAATAAGGCCCATTCCAACGCTTACTATCCGCCGGTTTTTCCACCAGCGCTGCCAGGCCTTGATCTGTGGTCGGATATTTTCCGACATCCAGTTTGTACATATCCAGTGCGGCCGATAAATCTTCTATCTGCACTCTAGCTGCCTTGGTTTTAGACGCCCCCATGTGTTTCATGACCTGAGGACCGACGATACCTGCCAACAAGGCAATAATACCCAGAACAACCAGTAATTCCAGCAATGTAAAACCGTTTTTTGCACGGTTATATTTACTTTTCATTTCAAAACTCCTTAAAAAGCTAAATCATTGACACTTAAAATAGCCAGCAAAATCGAAACGATAATACCCGCAATCATCAGTCCCAGCGTAATAATCAGGGTTGGCTCCAGCAATGCCAGCATTCTTTGAATCGCTGTGCGCAATTGTTTATCGTAAATATCGGCAACACGTAGCAGCATTTCTTCCAGACGCCCTGTTTCTTCACCCATTTTGATCATTTGTACCGCCAATTTAGGAAAGCTTTCACTGTTTATCAAAGCGTCAGACATGCTTTTGCCCTGTTTCAAGTCTTGTTCCGCTTCTGCCAACAAGTCGGTAATCACGGTATTTCCGACCGTCTCCCGCACAATCCCTAGAGCCCTCAGGATAGCGACGCCATTACCCAATAAAGTGCCCAGGGTCCTACTCAGATTAGCTGTTTCCATATGCAAAATAATATCGCCAAACAACGGCATAGCCAGAAAACGCGCGTCCCAAACTTTTTTTCTGACCGGATCGGCTAATTGTGATTTCATATACCCAGTTAAGAGGATCACGGCTAACAACAACAACCACCAATAAGCCTGTAAACCTTCCGCCAAGGCAACAACGATTTGTGTCGGAACGGGTAATGCCTGTCCCGCACTGTCAAACATTTCAGTAAATTGCGGGACTACAAACGTCAGCATCACGAACAATGACGCCAATGACATAACCAACAGAATAGCCGGATAAATGAGCGCTGTCGTTACTGTTTCTTTTAATTCCTGAGAACGCTGCAAATATTCTGCCAGTCGAGTCAACACATCTCCCAGGCTACCGCCCATTTCACCAGCGCGTATCATATTTAAATAGAATCGGGAAAACACGCTAGCCTGACTTTCCAGAGCTTCTGCCAATGAGGCCCCGCCTTTAACTTTTTCCAATATCTGAACTACCAGCTTACTCAGTTTGTCATTATCTTCTGTCAACTGAATGAGTACCTGCAGTGACCGGTCAAGCGGCAGGCCAGATTCGATCAAGGTTGCCAGCTCGCCTGTCAATAATGCAATTTCCTTGTGGGATAATCGAACTGAGCCACCACCTAATTTAATGCCCAAAAATGTTTTGTCACGGGCAATTTCTATACGGATAGGGATAAAACCCTGCGCCTGCAATTCAGCCAACAGGGTCTGCTGGTCGACAGCATTTTTAACCCCTTCTTCCGTTTCTCCCTGATTGTTAACTGCTTTGTATGAGTACAATGGCATATCAGGATTCCGTGGTTACCCGCAGCACTTCTTCGAGCGTGGTAATACCTTGTATCGTTTTCAGAATACCATCGTCATACAGGGTTAACATACCTTCCTGAATGGCCTGTTGTTGTATAACGCCCGCTTCTTCATGACTCATAATTTGTTTGCGGATATTCTCGGACATGGGCAGAAATTCAATAATCGCCTGCCGACCTTTGTAGCCTATATCACCACAGTCAGAACAACCTACTGCTTTATACAAATAAATGTCATCAGTATCGGTAAACCGCCTCAGTTTCATTTCTGCAATTACTGAATCCGGCACAAGATAGGATTCCTTACAGGCCGGACACAACGTCCTCACCAGACGTTGCGCCAGAATCCCATTCACGGTTGAACTCAACAGGTATTCTTCCAGCCCCATATCCAGTAAACGGGTTATACCGCCGGCGGCATCATTGGTATGTAAAGTGGATAATACCAAATGCCCTGTCAATGCTGACTGTACGGCAATTTTAGCCGTTTCCAGATCACGCATTTCTCCAATCATGATGACATCAGGGTCCTGCCTGACGATTGACCGTAAGGCAGAGGCAAAGGTTAGTCCAATTTGCGGTTTAGCCTGAATCTGATTAACGCCTTCCAGTTGATATTCCACTGGATCTTCAACGGTAATAATTTTACGCTCTGTTGTATTTAACTGTTTCAGTGCCGTATACAGGGTCGTCGATTTACCGCTACCGGTCGGTCCAGTGATTAAAATAATGCCATGCGGCCGCGCCAGCACATCCACAAATTGCTGGGAATGTTGACCGCTAAATCCCAGCGCGGCAAAATCCAGAATGATATTTTCTTTGTCCAGCAAACGGATCACTACACTTTCGCCATACATGGTGGGAATGGTAGAAACCCTGAGGTCAAGTTCTTTACCCAGCATCTGTAATTTGATACGTCCATCCTGAGGCAATCGCCGTTCGGCGATATTAAGCTTGGCCATAATTTTGATCCGCGACAAAACGGCGGCTGTCGAAGCAACCGGCGGTGCGTTAATATCCTGCAGTACCCCATCAATTCTTAAACGGACTTTCAGAGTCTGCTCAAACGGTTCGATGTGAATATCGGAAGCCTGCATCTCTATGGCCTTTTGCAAAAACAGATTGACCATTTTGATAACCGGTGCTTCACTGGCCAGATCTTTCAGATGTTCAAGGTCTTCGGTTCCTATTTCATCGACTTCCAGGTGCTCGATCAACTTATCCATCTGCGATTTACTATCGCCATACTGT
Source organism: uncultured Methylomarinum sp. (assembly GCA_964474415.1). Taxonomy (GTDB): domain Bacteria; phylum Pseudomonadota; class Gammaproteobacteria; order Methylococcales; family Methylomonadaceae; genus Methylomarinum. The sequence continues at coordinate 11,339 of CAYYSO010000033.1, forward strand.
ACATCCAGTGCCGCATCAATTTCGGCGAGCAGGCCGATTTGGACTTTGATGTCTTTCCCTGTAGCCAGTTTCAAAGCCTGTACTATGTACTCATCTTGAGGATCCATGACAGCGACTGAGATAGAACCTTCGTCAGACTGTAAACCAATCACATGATGATATTTAAGGAATCGCAAAGAAATCTCTTCTGCAAAAGGACTTTCCAGCGGATACTGTGATGCATCAACCCGTTCTATTTGACAACTCTGAGCAAAACTCTCAGCGATATCAGTTTCCGAGCACAACCCCAGTTTGATCAGCAGTTGCGGCATTGAATCGCTCATGGATGACTTCTGCATCCGTCGGACTTTAATCAAATCTCCGTCAGATAGCTTGTCTTGCTGCTGCAGAATTGTTAAAAATTCCGAATATTTATCTTCCTGTTCAATCACCGCTTCCATATTCACCTACATATTGAAATTAGTATACTTCGAGTAATGATTGCACCAACTCTATGATGTCATTTTCCTTAATCTCATTAATGGAAAAGTCATTTTTATCCAGTTTGAAAGGATTAATCTTTGAAGAAGACTTTAATACTTTATTGATACCTGTCTGATAAACTCTGCTAACAGGTGTCGGTCCAAACAAGGTAATTGACGGTTTATTCAAGCCCCAGGCCATGTGCGTAGGTCCTGTATCATTACCAATTACTAGATCTGCATGCGCCAAAACTGCTTTAAGGTTATTAAAATCCAACTTTGGCAATACCTTCGCCTTACCGGTTCTGTCAGTAATCCATTCTGCCGATTGTTTTTCCTCATTATTACCCCAAACTATCAGGCTATTGGCATTGAGTCCTTGAATTATCTTTAGATATTTGTCCTTAGGATAGTTCCGGCTAGGCCAGGTAGATCCGATCACAAAGAGTATATTCGGCTTATTCTTTACAAAATAGTGCGCCAATTGGCTATCCATGTCTTTATAAAAGAGAAATGACGCTTTATCAAGAATCTGCTGTTCACTGATTTCAATACCCAAAGGCCGCCCGATAATTGCAGCATTTCTATCTATCGTATTAGCATCATAGGGATAAGCCAGCGTTGTTTTATAGAGTAAAGCTGCGGACTGTTCACGAACTGAATGTTTATCAAATCCCACTGTATTGGCAGCTAAAAGTCTGGCAGTGACAGCTGATTTTATCAAACCCTGCGCATCAATCACTAGGTCATAGCGGTTTCGCCCATAAGCTCTGACTTTTTTAACTTCAGTAACCAGATTAAGTTTATTTTCCTTAAGCGATTTTAAATTAACCGTGAGAATCTGGTTAATATCAGGATTATCTTGTAATACTCCTGAAAAACGTTCTTCCACCAGCCAGTCAATTTTAATATCGGCATAAACTTGTTTGACAAATTGCAAAGCTACCATGGCATGAACAATGTCTCCCAGAGCAGAAAGTTTAACAATGGCGATTTTCATTGTTCAATCTGAGCCAACACTTGTTGAGGTAAAATTTCGGTCAAGCAATGTGTATGCCCCAATGGACACTCTCTTTTAAAACAGGGGGAACAATCCAGGTTAAGATCAACCACTTTGGCCTTTGCATTTAAGGGTGGGGTAAAACCGGGGTCGGATGAACCATAAATGGCTATAATTTTCTTGTTGAGTGCAGCTGCCACATGCATTAAACCGGAGTCATTCGTCACCACGACTTCAGCCAGTGACATTAAATCAATCGCTTCGGCCAATGTTGTTTTACCGCTGAAGTCCAGACAACCGTACCCGCTCAGGCTGTTGATGTGTTCGGCAACCGGCTGGTCTTTTTCGGAACCAAATAGCCAGACAGACCAGCCTTGCGCCAATTTCTCTTTTGCCAACTCAGCATAATGTCCAGCCGGCCAGCGTTTAGCCGGGCCATATTCTGCTCCCGGACATAAAGCCAAGACCTTAGCGGATAGTTTTACAGCAAATTTCTTGCAAACTGCTTGTTGATTGTTTGGATCAATTTTAAATTCGGGGATCGGATATTCAGGTGGTTGTTTTGTATTTATTGGTAAGCCCAATGACACAAAACGTTGCACTGTCATCGTCAGGATTTGTTTATCCAGTTTGCGGGCATCATTTAACAATCCCCAGCGCATTTCTCCAAGGTAACCGGTTCTCAATGGAATATTGGCAAAAAAAGGAATCAGTGCCGCCTTCCAGGAATTAGGTAATACAATCGCCTGATAGTATTGCTCTGCACGTAGTTTCTGGCCCAGTTGAATTCTTCTAACCAGACCGAACTGGCCATGAGTCAACGGCATGGCTATCGCTTTTGAGACTTCCGGCATTCTGTCCAGTAACGGAAATGACCATGCAGGAGCCAGAACAGTAATCTGACATTCCGGGTCATTATCTTTCAAAGTCATAAACAGACTTTGCGCCATGACCATGTCACCGACCCAGGACGGGCCGATGACCAATATGTTTTTACGCTTTTCTACAGTCACCTAAGAAACGTAAGTCAACCACTCAGGGTGATCCGCATGTCGACCATGAACATAGTCAAAGTAAAGTGTTTGCAGTTTTTCAGTAATCGGACCACGACTTCCTGAGCCAATGGTACGTCCATCCAGTTCTCTGATCGGAGTGACTTCTGCCGCCGAACCGCTAAAGAAAGCTTCATCCGCCACATAGACTTCATCGCGAGAAATTCTCTTTTCTTTAACAGTCAATCCCTGTTCTTCAGCAATGGTCATAATAGTATCACGAGTAATGCCTTCAAGGGCTGAGCTGGTTTCCGGTGTGTAAATTATGCCGTTACGTACAATAAACAGATTTTCACCGCTACCTTCCGCCGCAAAACCTTCATGATCCAACAGCAAAGCTTCGTCGAAACCTGTAGATAATGCTTCCTGCAACGCCAGAATGGAATTAATGTAGTTGCCGTTTGCTTTGGCCTTACACATGGTACTGTTGACATGATTGCGGGTATAGGAAGAGGTTCTGATACGAATACCCTTTTCCATATTGTCCGCCCCTAAATAGGCTCCCCATTCCCAGGCCGCAACCATCACATGCACTTTCAGGTTATCCGCTCTAAGCCCCATACCTTCAGAACCGTAAAAACACATACTGCGTATATAAGCGCTGTCAAGGTTATTTTTGGCAACGGCTTGTTTATGAGCCTGATTGATTTCCTCTTTGGTAAACGGCATTTGCATATTCAGAATATGTGCCGAACGATACAAACGGTCTGTATGTTCGGGCAATTTGAATATTGCAGTACCTTGTTCCGCATGATAAGCGCGCAAACCTTCAAAAACACCAGCTCCATAGTGTAAGGTATGTGTTAGCACATGAACTTTCGCTTCACGCCACTCCACCCATTCGCCATCCAGCCAAATAAAGCCGTCCCTATCATCCATAGTCATCATTATATTCAAGCCTGCTTGTTGTGTCGTTTTTGATAAAAATGTTCTGTATGCCGAATGGAACGCTAATCCATAAATTCATGCCATAACTGCTCAACCTGCGCTCGTATTTCCACAAATTGATCACTGTCAGCTATCGCAGGTTTTCCCTGTAATACTTGTCTGTGTCCATAATCGCGATACTGACAATATGCATTCTTTAGTAAAACCGCATTATCTGTGGATATAAAAGCATTTTCTGCCAATCCATCCAGCAATCTTACATTATCGGTATAAGTTGCCAATGCCTCATTCTCTGAAGCATGAGCCAATATCTCAAATTGTACTATAAACTCAATATCAGCAATACCGCCTTTGCTCTGTTTTAAATCAAATACTGCCGGATCTTTAGGCGCCAGATTAGTGCGCATTTTTTCCCGCATCTCTCTGACCTCTTTTTTTAAATCCTCCCTGTTTTTGGGCATTGCCAATATCCGTCGACGAATACCCTCATATTGCCGCTTTAAAACAGCATCCCCTGTAATAAATCGTCCACGAACCAAAGCCTGATGCTCCCAGGTCCAGGCATTATTTTTCAGGTAACTTTCATAGCTGTTAATCTGCGTTACCAACAACCCGGAATCGCCGCTGGGTCGCAACCTTAAATCAACTTCATATAACACCCCGGATAACATTTTAGTATCCAGAATATGTCTGACTTTTTGCCCCAATCGCATATAAAACTGTGTACAACTTAATGGTTTTGCTCCATCTGTCAAGGCATTGCCGTCTTTACAGTCATATAAAAACACCATATCCAGATCCGAGCCATAACCCAACTCAATACCACCCAGCTTACCCAACCCCAATATGGCAAAACCTGTTGCCAAAACATCTGCACCTGGCGGACAACCATGCTTATCTGTCAGCATTGCCCATGCTCTATCAACAACCTGACCCAGAATTATTTCGGCTATACAGGTTAAATAATCACTAACCACCATGACCGGAATAACCCCCATAATATCAGCAGCGGCTACTCGCAATACATTCAAGTGCTTAAATTGTCGGAGGATAATCATTAACTGTTCAGCATCCTGTACTTGAACTTTATCCAGCTCCCGGGCTATTTGTCGAGCTAAATCCTGTTTCTGCAAAGGTTCATATAATGAACGAACATCCAATAATTCATCAAACAATACTGGATATTTAGCCAGGTATTCACAAATCCACAAACTGGCAGAAGATAACTTTACCAGTTGCGCCAATGCATCCGGGTTTTCTGCCAACAGTGATAAATAGACATTTCTGCCGGCCACTGCTTCAAACAACACCAATAAACGCCTTAATGTTTCATCCTGATTGTCAACATGGCGTACAGCTTCAATCACGCTGGGAACAAGACGTTCCAATACAGCCGTGCCCTTTGTGCTTAAACGTTTTACAGCATGTGACTGTTTTAAGTTTTGTATCGCCTTCAATGTATCGAGGCAATGCCGAAAACCATATTCCCCCAAGTATTCCAGTATCTGTTCGTCGTCCGCATGTCCCGTCCAAATTACGCATGAAGCCTGTTGTTTCTGTTCCTGTTCAGACAACGAAAAAACACCATCAAAAATAGCGTGGACATCATTTCTGACCCGATCTAACGCCTGTTTAAATGATATCCAGTCGGAATAACCCATAGAATAAGCTAAAATCTGTTGCACCAGCGGATCGGTCGGCAAATCATGTGTTTGCCTATCCTGATATTGCTGGATATGATTTTCCACACGCCGCAAAAATTTATATCCTGAAGATAACACATCGGTATCTTGTTTTATCATCAATCCTAATTTTTCCACCACGGACAGGATTTTTAAAATTTTACGTTGTTGTAATTCAGACTCATTGCCGCCACGAATTAATTGGAAAGCCTGTCCAATAAATTCTATTTCCCTGATGCCCCCCGGACCCAATTTAATGTTTTCCATACGGTCTTTGCGCCTTAGTTCCTGGGTAATCTGGTATTTTAATGCTCGGATCTCCTCAAAAGCGCCGTAATCCAGATAACGTCTGTAAACAAAAGGCTTAATCATAGCAGCCAATTTTTTACCACTATTAAAATCGCCAGCCACCTGCCTGGCTTTAATCATGGCATAACGTTCCCATTCCCGGGCCTGCGTCAGATAATAATTTTCCATACCATCAAAGGTCATGATCAACGGGCCACTTTCACCAAATGGACGTAAACGCACATCAGTTCTGAAAACAAAACCATCTACTGTTGCCTCATCCAGAAACTTAACCAATGACCGACAGATTCGGGTAAAAAATTCACCATATGTGGTTTCTTTACGATCATTCAAAACGCCATCTTCGGCATAAGCAAAAATCAAATCAATATCGGAAGAATAATTCAGCTCCCAGGCGCCTAGCTTACCCATTCCCAACACCACAATATTAATGGGTGTTCCATCTTCTAAAGTGGGAACCCCACGACGTGCACAGGCTTGCTGATAAAGATACTCCAGTGTAGTCTGAATACAGGTTTCAGCCAAGGCAGTCAAGTCCCGCAGTGTTTCGTCCAGTTCCGCCCAACCGGCTAAATCTCTCCAGGCAATCCGTATCATTTCCCTGCGCCTGAATACACGCAGTTGCTTCATCAATGTCGTATCACAATCGATATCATCCAGTTTGATTGCAGCTTGAAAATGTCCTCTGCGTTGCGCAGAAAATAAGTCCCCGGATTGAATCAAATCAATCAGCATATTGGGATTACTCAGACAACTGTCGCGCACAAACTGACTACAACAATTGACATGTACGATTGATGTTTTAACCTCATCCTTTTCAAAAACACGCTGCTGTTCCTGACTCACTTTGTCATCAAGCTGAGTAATAAAATTCGATACAGATTGTTTTAAATCCATGGGAAGTAACTCAACTTCCTCTGTCAAAATAGTGGTTAACGTCATAAAGATCTATAAAAAACAATATCGTAATTGATCAATAATACCTAAAATGCATTATTCTGTCTGTGGAATTACTCAACAAAAATTACAGGCAAGATACCGGCACGTACTCACGCTCGCTGAAAATCATGGAAATGGAGCTTCAGCAAAGTGAGGGGTTTTAGCTCCTGAGTCCCACAGGATCGGATGTTTTTCCGTAGCTTGCGGAGGAAAAATACAAAACTCCCGATAGGGGGGCAAGTCATTTATGGAAGGCTACGGAGCCTGCATCGAGTATACGATGCTTGTCGACTTTCATGCAGGCAAAAAAAAACCCGCTTCCTCAGAAACGGGTTT
>CAYYSO010000034.1:0-17739 GCA_964474415.1 uncultured Methylomarinum sp.
TTTGCCATTGCAGCCTGGAGATGTTCCTGATACTTATGCGGATGTTGAAGCCCTGGTTGCCGATGTGGACTATAAGCCGAACACAACCATAGCTCAGGGAATAGAAAGGTTTGTGGACTGGTATTCAAAATACTATAAATTGAACTAAAGTTTTGGTTGTAATGTGATGAGAACGATACCGGCAACAATAAAAGAAGTCCCGGAATACTGGGTTCCAACGTTATGCGGCATATTGGCAATCATGTTATTGTCTGGAACGGTTTATTACGATACCTGGGCTTCAATCGTTAAAATATGGCTTCGTTCTGATACTTTTGCTCATGGGTTTTTGATTATCCCGATCAGTTTGTGGTTGATTTGGACAAGAAGGACGGATTATAAAAATCTGCAGCCGCAAATCAGCTGGTCGGCTATTTTTGTTGTTCTTGGTTGCGGTTTAATATGGCTACTGGCCGATTTGACCCGAGTGCAGGTTGTTAGGCAGTATGCGGCGGTCGGTTTGCTGGTTTCCGCCTTATGGATGCTGCTGGGGAATCAGGTGGCATTTAAAATGATGATGCCGCTCGGTTTTCTGTTTTTTATGGTGCCGATTGGTGAAAGTCTGATACCTCCCTTGATGAGTTATACCGCCAATTTTACCGTCTGGATGCTTCGCTTGACTGGCTTGTCAGTCTATCGGGAAGGCATGCATTTCACTTTAACCACCGGTAGTTGGTCAGTCGTCGAAGGTTGCAGTGGGCTCAGATATCTCATTGCCTCAATCACACTTGGATTCGTATATGCGTATTTAACCTATAACAGTTTGTGGAAACGATTCCTTTTTTTACTCTTATCTATCATAGTACCGATCATTGCTAATGGCTTTCGCGCCTATATGATCGTTATGATTGCGCATTTAAGTGGTATGAAGCTGGCGCTCGGTGTGGATCATTACATTTATGGCGGTGTTTTTTTCGGTTTAGTCATGTTGCTGCTGTTTTTTATTGGATCTTTCTGGAGAGACCCGCCATTAAAGTCAGCTGAGTCTGCCGCGAATGTTAACAGTACTTCCCGAGAGAATATAAAGCAGCAGAATCATCAATTAACTGTTCTGTTGCTTGCGTTTGTTGTCAGTTATGCAATATGGCCGGTTTCTTCCCGGTGGTTGATAGAGCAGCAACATAACCAAACTGATTTACAGAATGACTTTTCCTCGCTTTATTCCAAAGGCTGGAAAGCCACTGAGAATCCTTTATGGCGATGGAAAGCTCTTTTTAACGATGTGACCGCGGAATCCTATCATTATTTTTTCGATGGGCAGGATACCGTAGGAATTTACCAGGCCAGTTTTGGTAACGAACTGCAAGGCGGCGGTGAACTGGTTAATTCGCAAAACCTGATAGTGCGACAAAAGGATAAGGATTGGAAAGAAGTCGCCAGCGACACAATCCGGTTAAATCCCAACCATACTGCAATAACAGTGGATGAATTGGTTATTCGCAACACAGATAAGTACTTTCTATTATTCCGCTGGTATCAAATTGGTGATAAAGCGACTGGAAATAAGTACCTGGCAAAACTCTATCAGTTAATCAAACTATTGTCAGCCGATCCGTCGCCGGAATTGCAAGTTGTCATATTCATGGAAACTTCAGAAATTAAACATGAAAAAGCAAGAGAAAAGTTAAAACAGGTAGCGGAAACCTTGATAAAGACTTTTAACTAACAGATCTCATGAGCTTATATAGTTACTTATTATCCACAGTAGCTTTTTTTATACTATTTGCACTACTTCTTATAAACAGGAAAAATAATGCTGTTACTTATCCTTTTCTGACAGCAAGTTTCTTTTCCATTGTCTGGTCCGCTTATAGCGCATTTGCATTACAGGATGACAATCTGTTTGCTTTTGATACACTTCCTTTCGAAACATTACGCAATGGCGCTTGGTATTTCTTTCTCAGTGTATTAATTTCCAGGCAACAACTGGATAATAACTACAGTTTCCTGAAACAATACTGGCAACCGAAACTCATGCTGGTGTTTGTTCCGGTAGTATTTTTTCTTGAATTTTTTCCGCAATTGCGATATCCGGTACAGATGTTTCTGGGTTTTGATTTTCGCTTATTTATTCATATAGGGTTTGCGATTGCGGGGCTTATGCTGGTGGAACAACTTTATCGCAATGCTCTTGCTGAAGAGCGTTGGAATATTAAGTTTATTTGTATTGCTTTAGCGGCTTTGTTCGTTTTTGATTTTATTATTTACAGCAAGTCCCTATTGTTTAAAAGTCTGGATTTTGATTTGTGGAATGCAAGAGGGCTGGTTAATACAATGCTGGTTCCATTGCTTATCTTATCCATTAATCGATTGAATATAAATCCTGTTAGGGTACGGGTTTCCAGGAAAATTATTTTTCATACCACCGTATTGCTGGGAGCCGGAGTCTATTTACTGTTAATGTCTCTGATGGGGTTTTATATCAGGGATTTTGGCGGTAATTGGGGAGCAGTCGCACAGATAGGCTTTATCTGTTTAGCGCTTTTGTTGTTATTGATATTTTTTGTATCTGGGAGGGCTAGAGCGCTTGTCAAAGTTTATTTCAGCAAACATTTATTTCAACATCGATATGATTATAGAGATGAATGGATCAAACTGAGTAAAACGCTGGCACAGCTAAATTCTATCAATGAAATTTCAGGGTTTATCGTAAAAACTGTAGCGGATCTGGTTGATAGTTCCGGCGGTGGATTGTGGTTGAAAAACGAACAGGGTGATTATTATTTGGCCGAAGAGTGCAATCTTGGTTTTGATGCATTACAACTTATTCCTAAAAATGATTTAACGCTACAGTTTTTATATAAAACCCAATGGGTTATTGATTTTGTAGAATATTATAATGATCCTGATATCTATGCTGGTGCGGATCTGGAAGAATGGTATGCCAAGGCAAACAATATCTGGCTGATTGTGCCGTTATTTTTACAAAATGAACTGGAAGCCTTTGTTGTGCTGACCAAACCCCGGGTAACCAGACAAATAGACTGGCAGGATCATGATTTGCTGAAAACCGTGGGAATGCAGCTTGCTAATGCATTAGCATTAACACGAGCCAGTGACAGCCTTAGCCGGTCGAGACAATTTGAAGCCTATAATCGATTGTCCGCTTTTTTGGTACATGATTTAAAAAATCTGGTGGCCCAAATAGCGTTAATTGTCAAAAATTCAGAGAAACATAAACATAACCCCGAATTTATCGATGATTCCATAGAAACACTGGAAAATGTGGTCTCCAAAATGGAGAGGATATTGGGCCAGCTAAAAAAAGGTGATACAAAAAAATCAGACAGTCATCAGCAGGTCAATCTGGTAAATATAATTAAGGACGTTGAGCTTCAGCAAATCAATAATAAACCCCGGCTACAAGTCACACTGAATGAAGAAGATAGTTTGATTAACGGTGATATGGAAAAGCTTTCCAGCATTATTGGACATCTGGTACAGAATGCCCAGGATGCTACAGATGCAGACGGTTGGGTGAAGCTGGAATTGCACAATTACGAATCAGAAGTTATTGTTAAAATAAGCGATAACGGTATTGGCATGGATAAACAATTTATCCAGCAGCGTTTATTTAAACCATTTGATACAACTAAAGGAAATGCCGGCATGGGAATAGGTGTTTATGAATCCAGGGAATATATGTTGCAGCACTCAGGACAGATAACAGTTAAAAGTGAGTCGGGAGCTGGAACAATTTTTACCTTAAAATTTCCGCGTGTTCAGAATTAGCATTTGATGGTGCAGGAAAAAAGCTGGTTTCGGATATTCAAATCTTACTCTTGACCCGACCTGAGGGGATAACTGCCCGTGAATGATAAAAAAATATTACTCGTAGTAGAAGACGACACAGGACTTCAAAAACAATTTAAATGGGGATTTGACGATTATCAGGTTGTGTTAGCAAGCAACAGAGAAGAGGCCATCACTGCTTTAAGACGCTATATGCCTCCTGTCGTAACCCTGGATTTGGGTTTGCCGCCTGACGCGGCTAATGCCAGTGAAGGTTTAAAAACGCTGGAAGAAATACTACACTTGATGCCTGCAACCAAGGTTATCGTGGTAACAGGTAACGACGATAGAGATAATGCTATCCAGGCTGTTTCATCAGGCGCTTACGATTTCTATCAAAAACCGGTTGATCTTGAAATCCTCAATCTGATTGTTGACAGAGCATTTCAGCTTGATCAGTTGGAAAAAGAAAAACAAAAGCTCCAGCAACAAACAAAAGAGCCTTTGTCGGGAATGATTGCTGCCTGTGAAAAAATGCAGAAATTATCCAGAATGGTGGAAAAAATAGCGCCGACTCGGGTGACGGCGTTATTATTGGGAGAAAGCGGCACAGGAAAAGAAGTGTTGGCAAAAGCTATTCATCAATTGAGTGATCGATCAGATAAGCCGTTTGTCGCAGTCAATTGTGCGGCAATTCCTGAAAATCTGCTGGAAAGTGAACTGTTTGGTTATGAAAAAGGCGCTTTTACCGGTGCCACAAAACAAACCAAAGGAAAAATAGAATATGCTGATGGGGGAACTTTTTTCCTTGATGAAATCGGTGACCTGCCGTTCTCATTACAAGCTAAATTATTAAGATTTATTCAGGAACGGATCATCGAAAGGCTCGGAGGGCATGCTGAAATTGCTATCGATGTTCGTATCATTTGTGCTACGCATCAGAACATACAAACATTGATCGATGAAGGACGTTTCAGGGAGGATCTGTATTATCGTATCAGTGAAATGTCACTCAATATCCCACCACTACGACAACGTGAAGGCGATGCTATTGTTATTGCTAAAGCTTTGCTAAGAAAATTCAGCGAAGAAAATAATAAGAAAATCACCGATTTTACAGAAGAAGCTGCAAAAGCTATTGAAAGTTACCATTGGCCCGGCAATATTCGTCAGCTGGAAAATAAAATCAAAAGAGCTGTCATAATGAGCGATGGCGTTAATATTAACCTGGAAGATTTGGAGTTGTCCGCAGCTGAAGAAGGTAATCAGTTACCCTTCAATTTAAGACAAGTAAGGGAGTCCGCAGAAACCGCAGCAATAAAAAGAGCTTTGCTTTATTGCGATAATAATGTATCCAACGCAGCGAAACTATTAGGAGTGACCCGTCCGACACTCTATTCGTTATTTAATAAATATGGTATTGATGTGAAAATACCATAATTTTAAGAAATAGCCTATTTATATTGACATTCTGTAACTCACTTTTCTGGCAAAGTGGATATATCTAATTTTTCTAGATTTAAGGTGCACTGTCTATACATGAGCTATTTTGGAGACGGAAAATAAGAGAGTTAAGGAAAAAGCTGACAATCAATTTTATCGGCATCTTTTTTATGCCTGACAATGGTATTGTTAAGTAAACACGAAAGGAGATATTTTGAGAAACATACTGAGAAACATTCTTTCTGCAAAACAATTACAGGAAGGCGTTGCCTGGAAACGCAGCCAGTACAAAGTTAACAGTGTGATTGTAAAAAAAGGCGATATAGGTAAAACGTTTTTTTTTATTGAAAAAGGTGTGTTAAGAGTAATGGGTAATGTTGAACTTGATAATCACAAGCATATTCAGCCGGGCGTTTGTGATCTTGAAAAAGGCTCAGTATTTGGAGAAATATGTCTGCATCGTTCGCAAACCAGAATGGCAACTGTCACAGCAGCAACAGATGTGGAACTGTTGGAGTTAGATGGCGAAATTCTGAGCACTTATCTGGATAACAATCCAGTACAGGGTTATTTATTTTATAAAAAGCTGTTTGAGATAATGATTAAAAGAATGGAAATTGCTAATCAGCGCATTGAAAACTTGATGGCCTGGGGACTGAAAATACACGATATTGATAAATACCTCTAACTTTAATGTGGCTTTGTCAACTGCGGGTAATAAGCATAAGGAAATGTAACAAAAATTTCAACTTTCCCTAGGTTATAGTATAAAGAATAAAATTTTTACTGCGTAAAATCTTAAAGAAGCAAAGCTCTAGACAAATTTGATTCAAAACGCTGGGAATGAAAATATTATAAACTTTAATATAAAGACACCTTTATGATTGATAGCATCATCGTAAAGCAGAGTCTTACAGCAATAATAATTGGTATGCTACTTTCCAGTTTCACAGTCACAGCTGCGCCACTTATGATTTACTGGAAGGGCAAATTCCCAATTCGTTAATGTCGTTGGATAATAACGCCGACAGTTCTTTTTTTAGATTTGATTTTGTGCAACAACCACAAATCTTTCAAACTACGGCTGTTCCTTACTCAAATATATCTTCTAATTCTAAAAAAGGGCATATGAATCCACTGGATGTGTTTATGCGACTTTTCCAAGGATCTTGTAGAAACTGATTCCCAGGTGCTACCATTTTTTTCAGTTTAGAAGGCATTTTTTGTTTATTTTTGTAAGAAACCGGGTCAGCCAGGTAATAAATTCTGCTGATCTGCTAAAATACCTTGCATAAAAACACCTCTTATAAGTGATTAATCAGGTGTAATTTTTCGAATTTAATGAGGAGAGGCGGTGTGGTGTAAGTTTCTTGGCGGTTGTGGTGGTATCAAAATACGAAGGGATATAACTACATGATTTACAATTAATATATGTTTTTGGTATTTGGTTTGCTTGTGATTTATAAGCGTAGGTTGAGATATGGCTGAAGATAATGGCGAAGAACAAAAATCTTCAAAAAAACTGATCATTATTATTGTTGTACTGTTGCTGATCATTGTTGGAGGAGGCGCTGCATTTTTTATGATGGGAAGCGATGAATCGGCTGCACAAGGAGCAGATTCTGAGCAGGTTGAGTCACAAAAGGAAGTGGATGAGGAGGCTGAAGAAAGTTCAAATGAGGTTATTTATTATAATCTGGAACAGCCGTTACGGGTTGACTTTCCCAGAGGCAGCAGCGCCAGTTTAATAGAAATCAAGGTGGCTTTTTTGGTTAATAATGAAGATACCGAAGGCGCGTTAAAGAAGCATGAGCCTATGATTGTAAATAATCTTCTAATGGCAATTAGTGCGGCTGGCGCTGATAAATTGAAGCAAGTCGAAGGCAAAAATGAGTTACGTGCTTTAATGTTGGATGAAACGGGTAAAGTAATGAAAAAAATGACAGGTAGTAATGGAGTTAAAGAGGTCTTTTTTACAGCATTTGTGATGCAATAAAATGTCTACAGCAGATCTTTTATCTCAAGACGAAATTGATGCGCTGCTTCATGGCGTGGATGATGGTGATGTTGAAACAGAAGTTGCTGAGGAAGAGGTTGAACAGGGCGCTCGTCCTTATGACTTTAACAGTCAGGAACGGATTATTCGAGGACGAATGCCGACCCTGGAAATGGTTAACGAAAGATTCGCTCGTTATTTTCGAATTTCCATATTTAATTTTCTGAGAAGATCTGCGGAAATATCGGTGTCAGGGATACAGGTTCAGAAGTTTTCTGAATTTATTCAAAGTTTGTTCGTACCCACCAATCTTAATATTATTCGTTTGTCGCCGTTGCGAGGACGTGCGCTGATTGTGATGGAACCGCGTTTGGTCTTTACTGCAGTAGATAATTTTTTTGGTGGTGGCGGTCAATTTTATAACAAGGTGGAAGGGCGTGAATTTACACCTACTGAAATGCGTGTTATCAGGCTGATTATCGATATTGTTTTCAAAGACTTGATGGAGGCCTGGAAGCCGGTGATGGATCTGGATTTTGAATATCTAAATTCGGAAGTTAATCCACAGTTTGCCAATATTGTCAGTCCTTCTGAGGTTGTCGTGATCTCTACCATTCATGTTGAGCTTGAAGGAGGTGGGGGAGACCTTAACATTGCGATGCCCTATACCATGATTGAACCCATTAGGGAATTGCTTGATGCAGTAACCAGTGATCGCAGTGAGGTCGATGGGAGTTGGCAGGAGTCGTTGCGAAATGAAGTGATGCGAAGTGAAGTCCCATTGACAAGTGTGTTAATGGAAAAAGAAATGACTCTTCAAGATGTCATGAAGATAAAGTCCGGTGATGTTATTCCAATAGAAATGCCGGAAAAGGTAGAGTTGAATGCTGAAGGAGTGCCTGTATTCAAGGGCAAACTGGGTTTATCGGATGGAAATTACGCAATACAGATAACAGAAAAATTGACGCAAGATTTTATTTAGAAAGCAAGGCATGGGGCAATGGATGCTTAGTAATAACGATATCGGGTGGACCCTGTGTTAATAAGATCACCACATACATTGATGGGGAACGGTAATTAGGAGTAGTAATGAGTGAAAATGATGATGCGTTAGGCGACGACTGGGCTGCTGCAATGGAAGAACAGGTCGGATCTGAAGATGAGATTATAGAGGAACAGGCAGAAGAAACCGGCAGTGGAAATGACTTCAATGCAGCTGAATTTCCTGAATTGGAAGCTAAGGAACAGAAAAATACTCAATTTAGTAGTGAATCAGATGAGGCTCTTAATCTGGATGTTATTTTGGATGTACCAGTCACCATTTCGATGGAAATTGGCCGGACTAAAATAAATATCAAGAATTTATTGCAATTAAATCAGGGGTCTGTAATAGAGTTGGACAGGTTTGCCGGTGAGCCTATGGACGTTCTGGTCAATGGCACTTTAATTGCGCATGGTGAGGTGGTAGTTGTGAATGATAAGTTTGGTATACGTATGACTGATGTGATCAGTCCTTCCGAGCGTGTGAAGAAGCTGGGTTAATGCAAATAAGGTTTATCAGTTACTGTTGTTTCCTTATGAACCCAGTTGCTGTGTTGGCCGGCAAAGTAGTTGATTCTGAGCGACCGGTAATGAAAACAATTTCCTATGGTGATGCGCTGAATTGGTCTGCCAGTCTGCTGGTAGTGCTGGCTGTTTTTTTTCTCTGCGTTTGGGTGATACGCAAAAGTGGACAATTATCGGCAACGGGCAGGAATAATCTTAGCGTTTTAGCCGGCTTGTCACTGGGGATGCGTGAAAAAGTGGTTTTGATCAAGGTGGGGGATAAACAGCTTTTGCTTGGGGTTACCCCCGGTAGAATTGATAAATTACTGGAACTGGAAGGCGAAGATAAGCTTTTGCAGGAGTACAAAAACAAAAATAGTGCGGAATTTGCCAAAAAGTTGTTGCTGGCTATGAAAGGTCGATCTGATGCATAAAACAATCCGGATTATCTTGGTTATTGTAGCCGGTTTATGGACTGATGTTGCCGTCTGGGCGACTCCCGGTATTGATGCTTTGACGGTTACAACTAATCCTCAGGGTGGACAGACTTATACGGTCACTATCCAGATTCTGGTTTTGATGACAATGCTGACGTTGTTGCCGGCATTGTTGTTAACCATGACTTCGTTTGTGCGTATTATGATTGTTCTTGGGTTGCTCAGACAAGCGATTGGTACAGCTCAGGCACCCAGTAATCAGGTTCTGTTGGGATTATCCTTGTTTTTAACGGTTTTTATCATGATGCCGGTTTTGGAAAAGGTTAACACTCAGGCGGTGCAACCGTATCTGGAAGAAAAGATTAATGTGACCACTGCATTGGAAAAGGCTTCCGAACCTTTTAGAACATTTATGCTTAGACAAACCAGAGAAACTGATTTGGAAATGTTTATGAGAATTTCCGGACGGGAGGACTTTAATTCTGTTGATGATGTGCCGTTTTCATTATTATTACCGGCATATGTGACCAGTGAATTAAAAACGGCTTTTCAGATTGGCTTTTTGCTTTTTTTGCCGTTTCTGGTGATTGACCTGGTGGTGGCCAGTGTCTTAATGTCTATGGGTATGGTGATGTTATCGCCGATGATTGTGGCGTTGCCTTTTAAAATCATGCTGTTCGTCCTGGCGGATGGCTGGGCTTTGGTACTGGAAATGCTGGCGGCAAGTTTCTATGTGTGAATTTTAAAGAGAGCAAGCCATGACGCCGGAAACAATTTCAGTTATTGCCCAGGAAACCGTTTGGGTCGCAGTGAAAATTATCGGCCCTATTTTGTTGTTATCTTTAGCGGTGGGATTATTAGTTTCAATGTTTCAGGCTGCCACTTCCATTCAGGAACAAACTCTGACTTTCATTCCTAAATTGGCGACTGTCATCATTGCTTTGATGATTGCAGGTCCCGGGATGTTGCAAATGCTGATAGACTATTTTCAAGACTTGGTTCGTGATATTCCTACCTTAATAGGATGAATATTACTGAAGATCAGATATTAGGTTTGCTGGCTTCGTTTATCTGGCCGTTCTTTCGTATCGGCTCCATGTTTATTTCCATTCCCGTGTTTAGTACTAAAGCAGTGCCTGCCAGAATTCGTATTATCGCTGCATTTCTGATTACTCTGGTTATTATGCCGGTAATACCGGCGATGCCGGATATTGAGCTGTTCAGTTATCAAGGGTTTATGGTCGGTATTCAACAACTTGTATTAGGGATAACCAGCGGATTTATTTTGCAAATGGTGTTTTCCGTGATGCTGGTTGCCGGTCAGTCGATTGCTTTTAGTATGGGCCTGGGCTTTGCTTCATTAGTCGATCCGGCAACCGGGATACAAGTACCGGTGGTGGCTCAGATTTTTATTATTACCGCCAGTTTATTGTTTTTGTCCATCAATGGGCATTTATTACTGATTGAAATGCTGGTGCGAAGCTTTACCACCTTGCCGGTGGCAGAAATTGGACTGGATAAATCGGCTTTATGGCATGTTATTTCATGGAGCAGTCAAATATTTGCTGGTGGTGTTTTACTGGCATTACCGGTTCTGGCAGCCATTTTATTTGTCAATATAAGTTTTGGAGTTGCCTCAAGAGCTGCCCCGCAATTACAAATTTTTGGTATAGGATTTCCCATCAGCATTATGTTGGGAATGTTGTTGATCTGGGTTATGTTGCCGGAAATGCTGGAGGGGTTTGCCGATATATTGAGCGACGGATTTGCTTTGATTAGTGAAATACTGAGGTTGTAAATGGCTGAAGATTCAGGGGATAAAACCGAGGAACCCACCGCCAAACGGCTTGCCGACGCCCGTAAAAAAGGCCAGGTGCCGCGTTCCAGGGAACTTGATACTTTTGTTTCGCTAATAACCGGCTCTGTGTTATTGCTTTTCATGGGAGGACATATTGCTCGTGGTTTGGCTGACATTATGCAACAACAATTGCGTTTGTCACGAGAGGCTATTTTTGATCCGGCCAGTCCTGTAAACCATTTTAGTCAGGCCATTACCGATGCGATATTCCTGATCTTGCCTTTTGTTTTGGTTTTGGCGGTAGCAGCCCTGATAACGCCAATGATGATGGGCGGCTGGAATTTCAGTAGTGAAGCAATTCAGCCTAAATTATCAAAATTTAACCCCATCAACGGACTTAAAAAGATTTTCGGTATTCAAGGAATTGTTGAATTGATTAAAGCTATCATCAAAACCGGGTTGATTTTTTTTGTAGCCTGGATTTTATTTGATATTTATCGCGATGATTTAATGCGCTTGAACAGCTTGCCGGTTGATCAGGCCATTTACCGAACGGCAGATATTATTACCTTTAGTTTGTTAATATTGAGCGCCTCATTACTGTTAGTGGTGTTAATTGATGTGCCTTATCAATTATGGAATAACAAACGGCAGTTAAAAATGAGCAAACAGGAAGTGAAGGATGAAAGTAAAGAATCTGAAGGCAATCCTGAAATTAAAGGCCGGGTTCGCAAGATGCAAATGGAAATCGCTCAACGACGGATGATGGAGGAAGTCCCCAAGGCCGATGTGATTGTCACCAATCCCAGTCATTTTGCGGTAGCATTAAAATATGATCAAAATAGTAATGGCGCTCCTACACTGGTTGCTAAAGGAACGGATTTAATTGCCGCCCAAATTCGCAATGTTGCCCTAGGCGCCGATGTTCCTTTGGTTGCCGCGCCGCCTTTGGCCAGAGCGCTATATTATTCAACCGAGCTAAATGAAGAAATACCTCAAGGCTTATTTTTGGCAGTGGCCCAGGTTTTAGCCTATGTTTTTCAGTTAAAATTCGCAATCGAAAATGGCGGGGATAAACCTTATCCACCCACTGATCTGCAGGTGCCCGATGAATTCAGACAATCATAAGACGTTATGGATCTAAGTAAGCTGATAGCAATATTACGCAAATTTTCCGGGATGGGGCTGGGAGCTCCATTGGTTATTGTTATGATCCTGGCGATGGTAGTATTACCGTTGCCGCCTTTCTTACTGGATCTTTTTTTCACGTTTAACATTGCTTTTTCCATAATTATTCTGTTGGTCGTTATTTATACCAGAAAGCCTTTAGAGTTTGCGGTATTTCCCACGATCATTCTTGTGGCTACTTTGTTGCGTCTGGCACTTAACGTGGCATCAACACGGATAGTGCTGTTAAAAGGGCATGAAGGTGGCGATGCCGCAGGCAAAGTTATTGAAGCGTTTGGGTCTTTTGTCATTGGCGGCAATTTTGCTGTGGGACTGGTGGTCTTTGCTATTTTGGTAGTGATTAACTTTGTGGTGGTTACCAAAGGTGCTGGACGTGTTGCCGAAGTTGGTGCCCGGTTTACTCTGGATGCCATGCCTGGAAAGCAAATGGCGATAGACGCCGACTTGAATTCAGGATTAATTGACCAAGATCAGGCTCGAGCCAGGCGTGAAGAAATTGCCGCGGAAGCCGATTTTTATGGTTCTATGGATGGTGCCAGTAAGTTTGTTCGCGGGGATGCCATTGCTGGCATTATTATTCTATTTGTTAATGTTATTGGTGGTTTGGCCATTGGCGTTGGCCAGCACCATTTGAGTTTTGCCGATGCCGGCGAGGTTTATGTGCTGCTAACCATTGGTGACGGACTGGTGGCGCAAATTCCGTCCCTTTTATTGTCCACTGCATCTGCGATTGTGGTAACCCGGGTCAGAGGCAGTACTGAAGATATGGGGCAACAGGTCACAGCACAATTATTTGATGATCCGAAAACTTTGTTGATTACTGCAGCGATAATGGGTTTGCTGGGGATTATTCCGGGAATGCCAAATTTGGTTTTTATTTTGTTGGCGCTGGTGTTGTTAGGTTCAGCTTATTTAATAGATAAGCGTCATAAAAAGGAAGAAAACCTGGAGCTTGAACGTGTTATTGCAACGCCGCAACAGGCAAAAACAGAATTAAAAGAGCTGGGCTGGGACGATGTGATGCCGGTTGATATGATCGGACTTGAAGTAGGTTACCGGTTAATTCCATTGGTAGATAAAAATCAGGGAGGACAGTTGATGACCCGAATTAAAGGGGTACGGAAAAAATTGTCACAGGAACTGGGGTTTCTGATTCCATCGGTGCATATTCGCGATAACCTGGATTTATCACCTAGCGAATATCGTATTTCATTGATGGGGGTGACAGCAGGGGAAGCCGATATTATGCCGGAAATGGAAATGGCGATTAATCCGGGCCGGGTATTTGGCAGTTTGCAAGGAACGCCTTGCAAGGATCCCGCGTTTGGATTGGAAGCAGTGTGGATAGAACCGTCACAGAAAGATCATGCACAAACATTAGGATATACAGTAGTCGATCCAGGAACGGTAGTAGCGACACATTTAAGTCATATACTGCAATCCAATGCCCATGAATTATTTGGCTATGAAGAGGCGCAACAGATTTTGGATAATCTGGCGAAACAGGCGCCAAAACTGGTTGAGGACTTGGTGCCTAAAACGCTGGCATTGGGTATTATCGTGAAAGTTCTGCAAAACCTGTTACAGGAGAGAGTGTCAATTCGGGATATTCGCACGATTGCCGAAACTTTGGCGGAATATGGCGCCAAGAGTCAAGATCCGGACATTTTGACTTCGTCTGTACGTGCCGCATTAGGACGTTCAATTATCCATGAAATCAATGGAGTACACCCGGAAGTTTCGGTTATTACCCTTGAGCCAGAATTGGAACGGATATTGCAGCAATCATTGCAGACAGCGAGCGAAGGCGGAGCCGGGATTGAACCGAGATTAGCAGAACAAATGCATAAATCATTAGAAGAAAGCGCACAAAAAATGGAAATGGAGGGGCAAACTGCAGTGTTGTTGGTTTCCTCTTTTGTACGTCCCTGGTTGGCTCGTTTCGTTCGTCATTCAATTTCCGGGTTACATGTGCTGGCATATAACGAAATTCCCGAGGATCGACAGATCAAGGTGGTTTCAACTGTCGGACAGGGTGCATGATATGAGGTCGCACGATGAAGATTAAACGCTTTTTTGCTCCAGATATTCGTAAAGCCATGAAAATGGTTAAAGAAGAATTGGGAGCGGATGCAGTGATTATGTCCAACCGTTCAGTTGATGGCGGTGTTGAAATAGTTGCTGCTAGAGATTTTGATGAGCAGGTTATTCATAATAAATTAAAAAAACAGGCAACGGAGCCTGAGTCGGCAGAAAAAATCGTTGATTTACCAGACTTTAAAACTGATAAAAAACCGTTGCACATTATTAGTAGTTCCAGAAAAAAAGGCGCTGACGGCTCAATGCCGCCAAACCCGATACGTCGAAATATGGATCAGTATTTAGGTTATGCGGAAAAAGTTCATCTGGCATCCAGTCAGCAACAAAGTCAAAAAATTGCTGAAAAGCTGAAAGTTTCGGAGCCCTCCAAAAACCAGGGTCATGAACCTGTTAAGCAAGTCATAGAGCCTCAGAAAAGCCAGCCACAAACATCTTTTTCTGTTGAGCAGTTAATGCAGGAAGTACGTCAGGAAATGCGTCAGGAAATGAAAGGCTTGAAAGCAGTGCTGGATGACAAATTGGCCGAGGTGGCCTGGCATAGTGGTCAGGAACGTCAACCCACGCGTCTGGATTTACTGAGGCGACTGGCCAATATGGGGTTTTCAAAAAAATTATCGGTAAAAATTGCTAATCGCCTGGGTGGTCATAATGATTCAGAGCTGGCTTTTGAAAAAGCTCAGGAAATGTTGTCCAGAATCATGCCTATAGCAGAGGATAATTTACTTGAACATGGCGGGATTGCGGCGTTGGTCGGCCCGACAGGTGTGGGAAAAACAACCACTATTGCCAAGATTGCCGCACAGTTTATTCTTAAACATGGTTCCCGGCAGGTGGCTTTGATTACCACAGATAATTACCGGATCGGCGCTCACGAGCAACTCAATATTTACGGCAGAATTCTGGATATACCCGTCAGAGTAGCCAATAACGCGGAGGAATTGCGCAGCCATATCAACAGTTTTATCGATAAACGCCTGATTCTGATTGATACAGCCGGAATGAGTCAACGGGATATGCGCCTTGCCGAGCAAATTAAAATCTTGCAACAGGATGATATACCCATCAAAACCTATTTGGTAATGTCAGCAGCAACACAATATAAAGCAATGAATGAAATCATCAATGCGTTTAAAATATTCCAGCCGCAAGCCGGGATTTTGACTAAACTTGATGAAACGGTGACCCAAGGGGCAACTTTATCGGCCATTATTGAACAACAATTACCATTGTCATTTTTGACTGACGGCCAGCAGGTTCCCGAAGATATCCATGAACCGAATTCAATATCACTTGTTCAACAGTGTGTCGCCGGGTTAGAGCAGGAAAACGACTATACTAATGATTTAAGTTATGACGAGTGGGTGGCGGAAGGTTATGCCTAATTCACTTGATCAGGCAGCTGGAATAAGAAAAATGAGACAACAAAAACCGGTCCGGGTTATTGCCGTGACCAGCGGTAAAGGCGGTGTTGGAAAGACTAATTTGTCGGTTAATATAGGCGTCGCATTAGCTCAAATCGGACGGCGGGTCGCATTGCTGGATGCCGATATGGGGTTGGCGAATGTAGATATTTTATTGGGAATGTCACCGGAATTTAATTTATCGCATGTGCTTAAAGGTGAAAAAACACTGAACGAGATCATGATGACAGGTCCTGCAGGTTTGAAAGTCATTCCTGCATCTTCCGGTATTCAGCATATGTCTGAATTATCGACAATTGAACAGGCGGGAGTTATTCGTGCTTTCAGTGACATTGATCGTGACCTGGATGTATTTATTGTGGATACTGCGGCGGGTATTTCCGCCAGTGTGGTTAATTTTGCCAGAGCTTGCCAGGAAATTATTGTGGTGGTCTGTGATGAGCCGACTTCATTGACGGATGCTTACGCCTATATCAAATTGCTGAATCGTGATTATGGTTTAAACAAATTTCATATTGTTACCAATATGGTGCAGTCAGTACAGCACGGACAGAACCTGTTCACCAAGTTAACCAAAGTGACAGACCGTTATCTGGATGTTAGTGTACAGTTTGCCGGCGCGATTCCGATGGATGATTTTTTACGTAAAGCAGTGCAAAAACAAAGCCCAGTAGTGAATGCATTTCCACAAAGTAAATCGGCCCTGGCATTCAAAAACCTGGCTAGAAAAATAGAACTCTGGCCTGTTAAAGCACGGGCTGGCGGCTATCTTGAGTTTTTTGTGGAACGTATGATTCAGTACGGATCAGAAGAGGATGTGGCGTGAATGGAGTTGCAATGTATGCATCGGTACAAGCAGGTAATACGGATGATCTGGTGTTGCAGCATGTATCGTTAGTTAAACGCATTGCTTATCATTTAATGGGGCGATTGCCGGATACGGTTTTAGTGGATGATTTAATTCAGGCCGGTATGTTGGGATTGCTGGAAGCCATTAAAAATTACGATGCGTCGCAGGGCGCCAGTTTTGATACCTATGCCGGTATCCGTATTCGTGGTTCCATGCTGGATGAGGTGAGACGCTCCGATTGGACGCCGCGATCAGTCCACAAAAAATCCCGAATGGTATCAGAAGCCATTCGCGAAGTTGAGAATAGACTGGGGCGTGATGCTCAGGAAAGCGATGTTGCTGAACATCTGGGTATTTCTGTCGAGGAATATAATCGCATTTTGCAGGACACGGTTGGTTGCAAGACCTTTAGTGTTGAAGAGTTGGATCAACAAGGCGATGCTTTTCTCAAAGATGCTCAGCACTCTGATACTCAGCCGATTGATTATTTGCTCAGAGAACATTTCCAAAAGGCGCTGGCTGATGCCATCAGATTATTGCCGGAAAGAGAACGTCTGGTGGTTTCTCTTTATTATGATGAAGAATTGAATTTACGTGAAATTGGCAGCGTATTGGATGTCAGTGAATCCAGAGTCAGTCAGATTTGCAGTCAGGCGATGTTGCGGTTGAGGGCAAGACTTTCAGGTTGGCTGGAAGAAAAAGAAAATAGCTGTGTAAACAAAAGTCTTGAGCCGTAGCAGTGGTCGTGACTTTATTCTAAAAGACGACGTGAATACATCCCTATGGGTTTGATTGAATTTCCGATATTAGTTACTTGGCGCATACATCACATCAATGTAAGCCGAATAATTATATAAAATTTAGAAGCGTTCACGAAATAACCTTCATAACTGGTTTATACTTAAAAGCGGGTATGGATTGACTTGGGAGCATGCGCGGAGAGGTAAGAACTGCATTCGCATTGTGCGGATAAATTTGCATCTTTATAAGCCAGGTTTATTCGGATTTTTTCATGCTCATCGAAAGTTGTATACATGATGGGCTCATTATTATTTTGCCCTGATTTGTTATTTTAGAGTTGAGTCTTTAAATAATTTAAGATTTAATGATTTAAGTCGATGATTCTTATTGATAAAAAGAGTAGGTTGGAGAGTATCCTTGGATAAAAATATGAAAATTCTTGTTGTTGA
>CAYYSO010000035.1:0-17691 GCA_964474415.1 uncultured Methylomarinum sp.
ATCATCGACAAAGGTTTTATCTATTTTTAGTTCTGCGAGAGGTAAGCGTTTTAAATAAGCCAATGAGGAGTAACCTGTTCCAAAATCATCAATTGAAAAACTGATGCCTAATTTTTTTAACTGTTGCATTTTTATAATGGTGTCATCAATATCACTCAGAAACAGGTTTTCAGTGATTTCGAAAATGAACAAGTCGGCGGAAACTTCGCAATCCAGCAGTAGATATGAAACATCTTTTACAAAATCATCCTGCCTGAATTGTTTGGGGCTGATATTGATAGATAATTTTTGGCCAATGACCAATTGACGATTTTGTTGCCAATGCTTCATTTGTGTAAAGGCTGTTTTGAGTATCCATAAACCTATTTTCAGAATAAGTCCTGATTCTTCGGCGATGGCAATAAACTGATCAGGAGCAATTAGACCTTTTTCAGGATGTAGCCAGCGAATTAATGCTTCTGCGCCGATTAAACGACCCTCGGCATTCATTTGGGGTTGATAGTAAAGTTGTAATTGTTCAGTAGATAAGGCAATATGGAGTTCTTTCTCTATCAACAGCCGATTTTGGACAGTATCCTGCATTTCCTGACGAAAAAATTGATAATTGTTTCTGCCGTTTGCTTTAGCGCGATACAAGGCTGTATCGGCCTGTTTTAGTAGATCATTGATATTTTGGTTAGGTTGCGGGAACAGGGTGATGCCAATACTGATACTAAGATGATATTCATGCCCTTTCAGAAAATAAGTTTCCTGCAAGGTCTGACGTATTTTTTCGGTAACATTGCGGACTTTGAGAATTGCATAATCCTGATTGGCGCTAATATTGCCGAGCAAAACAATAAATTCATCACCTCCCAGGCGTGCTGCCGTGTCTTCCGCACGTAATTGCTGTTGCAGACGCTCGGCAATTTGGATCAGTAATTCATCGCCGGCATCATGCCCGAGTGAGTCATTGAGGTTTTTAAAGTGATCTAAATCAAAAAACAGGATAGCGCCAAAACTTTTGTGACGTATAGCAGTATTTAGTTCATGTTCCAGTCTGTCACTGATCATGCGCCGGTTAGGTAAATTGGTTAGAGGGTCATAAAATGCCAGTTTTTTAATTTCAGCTTCTGCTTTTTTGCGTTCATTAATACTGACTCCGGCACCATGAATTTTAGTGACATTGCCATCTTCATCCAGTAAAACCTGTCCTTTCACTTCTTCCCATAAAATTGTTCCGTCTGGAGAAATATTGCGATGGGTCAATTCAAAACTGCTTTTGTTTGCAACGGCATCCTGTATAACTTTTAACGTCGGTTCTATATCCTCTTCCGGCATAAACTCAAAAGGTTGATGTCCCAGTAATTGTTGAGGAGTATAACCTTTGACCCGTGTTGCCTGGTCGGTAATATAGGTATAGCGGTTTTGCTCATCCAGTTCCCAGATATAAGCCCCTGAAACTTCATTGACATGGCGAAAGCGCTGTTCGCTTTCCCGTAATGCAGCATTCATCTTGTATTGTTCTGTGACATCATGAAAAACCAGGATTACACCAATGATTTTTTGTGCTTTATTGGTGATTGGTGCAGCGCTATCGGCAATCTGGTATTCAGTACCGGTTTTTGATATCAGTGCAGTGTGATTGGCAAGGCCGATAATTTGACCTTTTGCCAGAACTTTTTGTACCGGATTTTTAACCGGTTTTCGAGAAATTGAATTAATGATATTGAAAACCTCGGCAAGCGGGCGGTTTTTTGCATCATTCAAAGTCCAGCCAGTCAATGATTCTGCAATCGGATTCATGCGGATAATCGCGCCATGTTCATCGGTTGCAATGACTGCATCACCTATTGAATTTAAGGTGATGGATAAATTTTCTTCTCTTTCCCGTAAATCATTCTCAGCTTTTTTTCTGAGTTCATTTAACTTGAGATTGTTAAGTGCTAAAGAAATATCATCAGCCATACCTTTAAGTAGGCTAACAATATCGGATGTAAAGTAATTTTTACTGTCAGAATATATTTTTAATTCTGCAATGACCTGGTTGAAACAAGTGATTGGTAAAGCTGCACAGGATTGTATTTTAGCCTTCCGGGCAAGATCATGCCAGGTACGGGTAAGAGGATCGTGGAGATAATCGTTAATGACAACAAAGCGATTTTGAGAAATGGCTTCTGTAATTGTATTAGTTGACGGAACGCCTACTGTTTTCGCTTGTTTAAGCAGAAATTCTTTGGCAATACCGGCGCTGGCAAATATGTTTTTTGGACTGTCATCTCTTGTTAAGCCAATCCAGGCCAGAATAAAACCGCCGTGGTCAACAATAATTTGGCAGCTTTCATTAAACAGTGTTTCTTTATTGTTAACCCGGGTAATCATCCGGTTGGTTTTACTGAGGGTGTTATACAGATTTTTCTGCTTAATCAGGTTATTTTTGCTTTCGCTAAGACGATTGACCAGGAGGTTAAAGGTATTGCCCAGTATCGCCAATTCGCCATTGCCGGTCAGTTTTGCCTGGATAGGGACTTCTTCCTGAGCAAATTTCAGCATGATTGAACTAAGATAGGAAACCGGTCGGGTGACCAGTTTGGTCAGCATAACAGTCAGAAGCAGCATTAGCAGTAGACAACCAAGCCATAACAAACCGCTTTCCGTTAGCGTGTTGTACCAGATAGTTGCTAATAATTGGCGCAAATCATAATTGATATACAACACGCCGTAATTTGCAGCTCTGATTTGTTTACCTTGCATATCCAGGCGAATCGGGTAATAGGCGTAAATAGCCTGTTTGTCAGGATAATAAGCAATTTGGAAGCGTTTATTGTTTAATACCTGGTTATAGATCTGATAGTTAAATTCCCGGCACACTCTGCTTGCAGGTTGGTTTTTCCAGGCATATTGCAATGCATGTTTAATAATACCCCGGTTATCAATCAGCGCTAGTGAATAAATTTCCGAGACAATACCCAAGGCGCTGATTTCCTGTTCAACCAATTGTGTATGTTGATGGGTAATGGCTTCTTCAACAGTCCGTTGCAAACGTACCATGATTTGTTGCACATTTATTAAACTATCCTGCTTTAAACGTTTACTCTGGACATTTGTTTGATAAAAAAACATGGTGACGATAAGTAAACTGGTTGAAAGAAAAACCAGAAAAGGTATCCAGATACGCAGATTAACTGTTTTCATTGCTGTGTCGGTAATAAAGAACCATAAATCAGAGACTGGCTGTCAACTGGTTTGGATAAAAGTTTTTTTTGCAGCATCAGGTTTGCCAGTTTTGTTGATGATTGCAAAAGTTTCGCATTTTCATTATTCAGATACTGAAGATTTTGTTTCAGGTCTGGAATTATTAGGCCTTTGTACTGAGGTAATATATTTGTCGAAGCAAGTCCCATGCGTGGTGCTATTCTGCTTGAAGCATCTCCAGGGTTATTGTGAAGATAGTTTAGCGCTTTAAAATAAGCATTCAGTAACTGCTTTAAATCATCAGATCTTTGTTCAATGATATGTTGACGTGTCACCAGTACATCTATAATGCGGTCAGGAATTTGAGAACTGTCGAACAGTTTTTTGGCGCCTAATTCCAGTAATTGAGTTTTTATTGGTTCAAAAGTGATAATGGCATCAACCTGATCAGTTAGATAAGCAGAAATATGCTCATCAATCGTTAACGGAACAATGTTAATATTTGCAGGTGTAAGTTTTGCTGCATGTAATGCGCCGTCGAGTAAAATAGCGCCAACGGCTGTGTTTTCAACGCCAATCCGCTTACCTTTGATATCGGACAGCGCTGTTATGTTCGGTTTGGCAAGTAAAGCATCGCCACCCTTTGAAATATCCATGATCAGGATGATTTTGAGATCATTTTCTGATTGTAGCAATGTTAATGTTTCATCCAATGTTAATGCAGCAATCTCAACTGTGTGATTTCGAAAAGCATGCAAAACTTCAGTAGCGGAAGGCAATTCCACCATTTTTACCGGCAAGTTGTCGTAGTATCCAAGGCTCCTGGCCAGGTATAAGGTTTCATAACCTATCCATACGTTAGTTCCTATTCTGATGGGCTTGGGGTGTTTGAAATTACAGCCTGATAACAGTAAGGAAAGCAATAATGCGTTGAGCGTAAACCGCCTTATCATGTATTTTTCTATGCGGTTGAATACAAAATTAAACAACATGATGATGTCCGTATTAGAATATTACCGTTAATTATATGCTTTTTCTAAAAATTTTCTTATAACTCTATGAAGTTTGCCATACAAGTCAATAGCAGCCCCTATTCAGGAAACGGTGGTTTGACAGCTTATCAGTTTATTTTGGCTGCGTTAAAAAAAAATCATCAGATTGTCAGAGTGTTCTTTTATAAAGAAGGGATCTATCATGCCTTTAAATATGCCTCACCGCCTGATGATGAGTTACAACTGACCCGAAAATGGAGTGAATTGGCAGAGCAGTTTAATATTGATTTGGTGATTTGTATTTCTGCGGCTCAGCGTCGAGGTTTATTGTGTGTTGATGAAGCGAAAAGGCAAGATAAACAGGATAATGATGTTGCTGTAGGGTTTCGTATTGGTGGATTAGGTCAATTGCTTGAAGCCACTTTGACAGCAGATCGCTTTATCGAGTTTGGATGAGTTGGTGATGAAAAAATATTTATTTGTGATGAGCCATGCGCCGCACAGTGGGACTGAGGTTCAGGAAACACTGGATATTGTTTTAACCACGGCCGCTTTTGATCAGCAAGTCAGTTTACTGTTTCTGGATGATGGGGTTTTTCAGTTAAAAAAGCAGCAAAACCCTGAAATTATAGGCTTGAAGGATACTGGATCTATTTTTAAGGCGTTGGAGATTTATGAAGTTTATAATCTTTACATTGAAATTGAATCATTACAAAGTAGGGGCTTAAAACCGGGAGATTTGTTTTTACCCGTGCAGGAATTTTATCGAAAAGATATTAATGCATTGATGCTGCAAGCTGATGTTGTTTTTTCCGGTTAAATCTAAAGTAGCAGGATAAGAAAAAAATAAATCACCTTTTTGATAGTTAGGCTAAAATTAGTTGTTGTTATTGTTATGAAATGGAACATCAGGAACGAAAGAATGATTGCCGGATATGTCTTGGTATTTTATTCACGTCTCTGATTGCCTGGATTATCTTTTCTAAAGAGGTTAATAGTGGATATTGCATCCTTAGTCGGTTTTTTATTGGGTATTGGTATCATTGTTGCTGCAATTGCGACAGGCGGCGATGTTATGTTGTTTGTCAATATGCCGTCTTTATTGATTGTGATCGGCGGTACCTTCGGGGTGACCCTGATGCGTGTACCGTTATCTGATTTTTTGCGTTCATTCGGTGTTTTAGGTAAAACATTTTTCAATAAAAAAGAAGATCCGGTCGCTTTAATAGAGGAATCTGTTCGCTTGGCAGATGTGGCCAGAAAAAATGGCTTACTTGCTCTGGAAGGCGAGGAGATTTCCAATCCTTTTATGAAGAAAGGAATCAGTTTATGTGTGGATGGCCATGAGCCGGCATTTGTAAAAAAAATGTTGCAGCAGGAAATAGATCAAATGGTCAGCAGAAATGAGATTGGCCAGGATATGTGGAAAGGGGTTGGCGATTTGGCTCCGGCGATGGGAATGATCGGTACACTGGTGGGCCTAGTACAAATGCTGGCAAATATGTCTGATCCCGCCAGTATCGGGCCGGCAATGGCTGTTGCATTACTGACAACTTTGTATGGTGCCATGGTGGCAAACTGTTTTGCCTTACCTATGGTGGATAAACTGGCCTATGTGTTGAATTATGAGAAAGCCAATAGGGAACTGGTCGTTGATACCATTACCGGTATTCAAGAAGGGATGAATCCAAAAGTGCTTGAAGCTTTGTTGAATTCCTATATTTCCGAGAAAAAACGTAAAACCGAAGATGGGGAGTAACTAACGATGGCTGATGATTGTCCCAAATGCCCCCCGGCCGGGGCGCCTTTATGGTTGGCTACCTTTGCCGACCTGATGTCTTTGTTGATGTGCTTCTTCGTGTTGCTGTTGTCTTTTGCCACAATGGATGCCAATAAATTCAAAAAAATGTCTGAATCCATGATGAATGCCTTTGGGGTTCAAAGGGACGTACCGGTTGATCAGGTGCCGATGGGTACCAGTATTATCGCCCAGCATTTTTCTCCGGCGCAAACAGAACCGACTCTATTAGAGAATGTTAAGCAATCAACCAATCAACAAAACACCGAGCTTGATGTTAGTGCTGAAGATATGGAGCAATTGAAAAAGCAGATCATGCAGGAGAAGATGGAAGAGATTCAGGACCAGGCAGATCAAATTAAAGCGTCCTTGCAAAAAGAAATTTCGCAGGGCCTGGTAACTGTCGAAACGGATGGTTTAAGAATTATCATCAGGATTAATGAAAAAGGCTCTTTTCCTTCCGGCAGTGCAGTGCTTAAAGCCGGCTTTGATCCGGTAATGGACAAGATAACGGCTTCTGTCAATAACACCAAAGGGCGGGTTGTAGTGGCAGGGCATACGGATGATATTCCTATTTCGACTGATTGGTATCGTTCTAACTGGGAATTGTCTGCATCCCGTGCCGTTACCGTTGCACAATACATGTTGACAAAAAAAGAAACAGATGCTCATCGTCTTGTTGTGGAAGGCTTTGCTGACACCAGACCTTTGGTTGCGAATGATTCTGCCAAAAACAGAGCGGTTAATCGACGGGTTGAAATTATTATTGAACAGAATGACCCGACTAAAGGTATAGATAAAAACAAGGTGGCTATTATGAAAGATGCATCTATAAAAGATAAAAAGAATGAATTGAAAGTCGGTGATTAATATGAACTTTGAGCACCAGGATAGAAGGCGTTTTTTTCGGATAGAAGATAATGTTAATTTGTTTTATAAAGTGATTGATGAACAAACGGTGGAAGCATTAAGTCATGTTTCTGATGATGTATTAAGTAATTGTTCTTTGGTTGCCGCATTGGATGTGTTATCTCAAAAAGCACATATTATTGCCCCCAGGTTGGAAAGATCAGATCCGGAAATCTATGAGTATCTTAAAATCATGGATACTAAAATCAATTTAATTGCCCAGGCTGTAATGAGGCAAGGAAGTGATTTTTTAGAGCATAGCTCACGAAATGTTAATCTAAGTGCATCTGGCATTGCTTTTGAAGCAGAGGAGTCTATTGAAGTTGGCGAGTTTTTGGAAATTAAAATAATGTTGACTTCCTGTATGGCAGTCATTATTGCTTATGCCAAGGTGATTTATTGTAAACAAAACGAGCAGAGTGATGATTTTCCGTATTTTATTGGTGTGGATTATGTCAATATGAAGGATGATGATAGAGAATTGCTAATCAAACATGTTGTCAAAAGACAAATGCAACAGTTGCGTGAGAATAAACAAAATTAATTTTCATGGGCTTTTCTGAAAGTCTTAAACAAATTCTTTGCTTACTGGCGGATGGAAAATTTCATTCAGGTACTGAATTATCCAACAGGTTGAGTATTAGTCGATCGGCTGTCTGTAAGCAATTACAAAGTTTGCCGGGTTTGGGTATTGAGTTAACAGCTATTAGTGGCAAAGGCTATAAATTGGCGCGACCGTTACAATTATTATCAATTAAAGAAATAGAATATCATTTAACGGCGCAAACAGGTCAGTTATTGAAAGGCTTGGAAATTCACGACCTGATCGCCTCAACCAATAGCTATTTATTGCAAAAAGTACAGCAAACTCATGAGACGGGTGTCGCCTGTTTTGCCGAATACCAGTCAGCGGGAAAAGGACGCAGAGGCAGAGACTGGGTTTCCCCTTTCGGTAGTAATATCTATCTTTCAATTCTTTGGCGCTATCAGAATGGTCCCGCAGCTATTGCCGGCCTGAGTCTTGCCGTCGGTGTGGCTGTGGTACGCGCTCTCAATGAGTTGGGTGTTGAAGATGTCGGGCTTAAATGGCCAAATGATATTTACTGGCAGGCAAAGAAACTGGCCGGTATTTTGATTGAAGTGAGTGGTGAATCAGGCGGCCCTTGTCATGCAGTGATAGGGTTGGGGCTGAATTGTTTTATTCCCCCAAAAGAAGCAGGTGCGATTAACCAGGCCTGGGTCGATCTGAATACTATTTTTGGGGAGAAGTCCTATACATTAAGAAACCGTTTGGCTGCGGTATTGTTGAATCACATGGTCCCTGTTATTGCTGAATTTGATAAAACAAATTTGGGCCATTATTTATCAGAATGGCGGGATTATGACTGTATGCAAGATAAATTTGTCGATATTTACATGGGTCAACAACAGTACCAAGGGATTGTTGAAGGTATTGATGATCAAGGCATGTTGCTAATTAGAGATGCTGGCAATACTGTTAAAACTTTTGCCTCCGGTGAAATTAGTTTCAGGAAGCTATGATTATCCTGGTTGATATAGGTAATTCCCGTTTGAAATGGGGGATTGAAGATAAGGGCTTGATACAGTTTCAGGGAGCGTATAATTATCGGCAGAATGATTTTTCACAGCGTATTACGGAATCCTGGAAGGGTTTGAACAAACCTGAAAAAATAGCCATTTCGTCTGTCAGTTCAGAACAGCTGGTTGAGATGCTTCAAACAATTGCATGTCACATTTGGCCAGAGGTTGAGATTGATATTCCAGTATCTTGTAAACTGAACTTTGGTGTTAGTAATGCTTATCGCCAGGCTGAAAAATTAGGTGTAGATCGTTGGTTGAATTTATTGGCTTTGCATCGTTATTATCCTGGAGATGCCTGTGTTATAGATTGCGGGACAGCAATCACAATGGATTTTTTGAACGCACAGGGGCAACATTTAGGAGGTCTTATTAGCCCGGGCCTTAGATTAATGAAAAAATCGCTGTTACAAGGAACAGAAGAATTACAGTTTAGTGAAGGTGACTTTGAGCCCGGTTTGGCTGACTCTACTGAAGCTGCAATTTATAGCGGTACGTTATTTTCCGCTGTAGGGTTGATCGAATATGTATTAAACAAACAATGCCTTGAGCAACAATTGATCTTAACGGGGGGGGATGCTGAAGTCATTTCTGAACAGCTAAGATATGAGGCAATTATTGAAGCAGACATGGTTTTAAAGGGGTTGGCTATTTATTGTAAAGGCGGGTAAAGCATCATGAAATTTTGGTTTTTTATTGCAATTTTAGCAAATCTGGTGCTGTTTCTATGGGAAGTGCAGAATGGTGCACTGGATAAGATTCCTGGTCAACCGACGCCGTCTGCACAGAATGAGAAACAGATTTTATTAGTGAATGAGTTGGCAGTAAATCAACAAAAAAGTCCAAAAATTATGGCTGTAGCTAAAAATGAAGCAGTAACTGCTGATATATTAGATAAAACAAAGGACATAGTATTGGAAGATATGGAGATCAAAGAACAGCAAGTAAATGATGGAGTGCCACAGAAACCAAATAGTGTGATTAATTCTGATGTGTTGCCAACAACTATGCTGGAAACTGAGGATCTTGGTAAAAAAAATATAACAGAAGTCAGCAAAGAAAAGCCGGATATTAAAGTGATCGAATCTGAGGCTTTATTAATAGCTGAACAGAAAACAAAAAATGCCAATGATAATCTTATAAATGCTGAGGCAGTTGAAAAGGTTATGGCTTGTTATGAAATTGGCCCCTTTATGGATGAGAAAGATGTTTTTGAGTGGTT
Source organism: uncultured Methylomarinum sp. (assembly GCA_964474415.1). Classification (GTDB taxonomy): domain Bacteria; phylum Pseudomonadota; class Gammaproteobacteria; order Methylococcales; family Methylomonadaceae; genus Methylomarinum. Next base: position 9,695 of record CAYYSO010000035.1, read on the forward strand.
GAAAAATAATGATATAGATGTAATAGACAAGTTTGAAACGTTTAATAAAGGTCAGCAAAAATTATCGTCCTATCTGGTTTATTACCCTGCTGCTGAAACTTATGCTGAATCCCGGAAGAATCAGCAAATGCTAAGAGAGAAAGGAATTACTGATTTATGGTTGTTCAGAAAAGGTGATATGAAGGGCGCTATTTCTTTAGGGTTATTTAAGAAAAAAAAGCGGGCTGAGAAATTAGTTGATTATTTGTCCAGTAATGGAATTCAAGTGAAGATAATTGAACGGTTTATAAACGAAAAAAGTCAGTTTGTCAGGGTGAATATGCCGGGGAACCCCAATAAATTACCTCAACCATTAACGGCGAGAAGATGTGCGCGTTAAGTATTTTGGTAGGTTCTCATTGCTATCACTGCCATTACTTTAGAAAATGCAAGCAAATGTAGGTGCGACAAATCTGCACCTACACCCAGGATGCAAGCCAATATTTACACCTCCCCTGTCGTTTTATCATTATTCGGTAGCAAAATATTTAAGGAATATTTCATACATATATAGATAAAAAATTGAACACCGAAAATAAGATTTGCCAGTAATAAGTGTATCGGTTGGGCAACCGGTGGAACACCAAGTCTGTCTAAAGTGATGCCGGCAATAATAGCAGCAGAAACCAGGCCAGTTAACGTATATGCCAGTTTTAGCAATAAATTGTTTTTTTCTACGGATTTATAGATTTGCCAGCACAGCCACAGGTTGGTAAATAAAATAATTGACGAAAATGAACGATGCACATAGAAAATAACAGGAAAACTGTCCCGCCAGTATTGTCTGTCTATATAACTGTGTTCATGGGCAATATAATCAACTGCCTCTCGTACCTGTGTGCCCATGGCGACCTGTAGCAGGGTCATAGCCATTGCGATTTTTAGCACCGTCATGAAACGTTGCGTAATTTTACTGCTGTCAAGTTGTGCAATAAATTCTTTCTGTGATCTGGCAATGGCATAAATCAACAGTGCGACGATAAACAATGCCAATAACATGTGCAGAGTGATCATGAACGGTTTTAAATTACTGGCCACAACAGCAGAACCCAGCCATCCCTGAAAACCGACCAGAAAAAACACCGAAAGCGCTAAATAAAAAATGGTCTTGTCAGCTTTTAAATAAATTCGTGATGACCAGGCCGTTAACAAAATTAAAAATCCAATGGTTACACCGACCAGCCTGTTAGTGTATTCAGTCCAGGTTTTTACCGGGTTGAAATCTGTGTTTTCATAACCTCGTTTGGCATAAATTTCATGATAATCAGGCGGCAATTGTGATTCGTGTGTAGGTGGAACCCATTGGCCAAAGCAGGTAGGCCAGTCTGGGCATCCCATGCCGGCGCCTGATGCCCGGACTATTCCGCCGACCAGAATGACAAAATAGACGGCGAAGATAGTTAAAGTACCTAAGCGACGGAATCTTAATGCTGCTTGTGTATCAATCATTTTTAGTGTTTATTGATTTCAGTAAATTATTCAGATTTGTGCTGTTTAGTTTTAGAATGGCGCTGATTCTGGATAATGTCATTTTTACCCTGAAGAGCATGAAGGACTTAAATAATTCTTCTGTGTTTTTGTGGTGATTTTTTCATAAAATATTGGTTGTACTATATGGAAAAAGATAATTACATTATGATCCTAATATTTCACAAGTCTCTTTTCTTCATGTCCTTCATGGTAATCAAAATAAGATAAGGTATCAATAATCAGCATTATTATGCGGCAGTGCTCTTTTAGAATAATGAGAAATTATTATTTCTATTAGAACAGCATGGATTGAGCCAGTTCAATTTCTTCAGAAATGCCTTCAATTTCCAAAACTTCAGCATCAGATTGTAATCCCAGTTTGGCGAATGACGGGACTGTATTCCAGTCAACTCTGCAGGCCGGATGATCTGTGCCTGCAATACTTTGCAAAAATGCAACCTGGACAATATCGACATAATCGGCTTTGGAACCGGAGTCCCGTTGAAAATTGACATATTCAGAAGCGACTAACTTAAGCTCATCTGGAAAGTCCCAGGTATCCATAATAATTTTGCCAATAGGAGGGTGGGCTTTTTCCAGCAGTTTATTCAATCTGGATGGGCTGTTTGTAAATTCGGGAATGTCTTCAACCAGTATTAAAATAGGCAGTTTCCCTATTTGATGAATCAATCCGGCCAGCATCGCTTCGTCAGGATTCAGATGAGGAACCATCGAACACAATGCCCGGCTGATAGCTGAGACATTGACACTTTGCTCCCAGGTTTCTCTGAAATGTTGTTCCAGCAGATCAGATGTGGGGGTGAACATTTGCTGCATCACCAGGCTAGTGATTAATGTGCGGATGGTTTGATTGCCAAGACGTGTCACGGCCATTTGGATATTACTGATTTCAACAGTACCTCGGTATAAGGGGCTGTTGGCTACCTGGATTAATCTGGCCGACAGCGCTGCGTCTGTGATAATCATTTCCGCAAGTTGCTGGGCAGTTGCATCACCTTTGGATACAGCATCTCTTACTTTAAGAGCGACATCCGGTAATGTGGGTAATATTAAACGATTGGCATCAAGTTCTGTTTTTACATGGACGAGAAAGTCTTTAACAGATTTGAATTGCATTGATATTTTCCGTTATTGAAAAGGTATGATTTGGATTTTATCCCGACTGGAATTATTTAGTGAAAGGCTTTCGAGTTCACTATCGACCGCTTGCATAACAGTCAATAGTCGATATTTTTGATTGTGGTTCCGGAAAGCTAAAATTTTGCCGACTATTTCATTATTTGCATTGTTTATTATAACGTTGTTGCTTTCAATTATAGCTGTTTTACTGCATTCTGCGAGAAACATCTCACGTTTGGCTTTGCCCAGATAATGAGTACGGGCTACGATTTCCTGTCCTGTATAGCAGCCTTTGTTAAAGCTTATTCCACCTAATTTGTCAATATTCAACATTTGCGGAATATATTGTTCTGATTGGGCTTCGTTAAACCAGGGAAGTCCGGATGATAGATCCTGGTATAACCATTCTTTTGAATCGCCGGGCTGTAGTTTTTTTTGGGTTTTAATCTGCTTCCAGAAATTGATTGTCTGCATGATATCACCGATTAATAAATAGCGTGACAAACTGCCGGGAAGTCTGATTGTGCAGGATTCTGATATGGAAACAGCATAGGCTTCTTCCGGCATTTCCATACCATTGATAGCAGATGCGCTATAATGAATTCCCAGCAGGCAGAACTCGTCAGATTTATCGGTTATTTGAACATCAGAGCGCAGGATATAAAGGGACAACTTTTGTATAACCTTATCGAGTAAGGTCCGAGGTAAAACAATTAGAAAGGTGTCAGCCTTTTTAATAATTAGCAAAGCGCTGATGACTCTCCCTTTGGCATTACAAAAAGCGGCAAAGCTGCCCATGTTCTCCTGTAAATTGTTTATATTGCAGGTAAGCTGTCCTTGAAGAAATGTTGCAGCATCGCCGCCACTCACTTCAAAGATTGACAAATGAGTGACCGGATATATTCTATCGGTCACTTTATGATCAATATTTGGAAATTCAATTTCCCGGCTATCGCTGACAATAGCGCCAGTTGATTTTAAAAAAACAATCCAATCAGGGTTCATACGGAGTTGAGTGTAGTTAAAGAATGTTTGATTATAACTTTATTAATATTTTGGAAAAAATACTGTTGTAACAGTCTAAAGATCTCATGGTGAAAAATTACGCTGGTCAGTCATTATTTTTCAAGATCGGGCGTTCTATTTTTATGCTGCGTTTAATTTTAATTATACACTTCTTGTCTTTGGTAGCGTGTTTGCTTAATGGTTTACCGGTAAAGTATCAGGCAATCTTGATTTTATTGGTTACAGCTAGTTTAATTAATCAGTTATTTGCCTATAATAGAGCAAGTGGTGCTTGTTTAAAATATCTGGATAACAATGGCTGGGAGGTTACCTACGATAGTCATGTATTTATTCCGATTGATATTTCTGCGGCAACTGTATTAACTTCATTACTTACGGTTTTATATTTTCAACAGGGAGAAATCAGGAAAATTTTGGTCATTTTCAAAGATGCTATGACTGAGAAAGAATATAGAAAATTGAGAGTAACCCTTAAAACGTCAGGCTTGAAGATAAGGAACCACGGTGAAATCTGAACAAGATTATCAGCTTCAATTGAATAAGATTAAAAATCTTCCACCTTTGCCGGAAGCCAGTTTAAGGATTATTAATGCGGTTAACGATCCGGAAATTACCGTTAATGAGCTCGTTGATGTCTTATCTTTATCTCCTTCTCTAGTTGCCCGGTTATTGGGGTTGGCTAATTCTGCCTATTTTGGTTACTCAAGACAGGTTAACGAATTGCGTTTGGCTATTATTCAGGTATTAGGACTCAATCTAGTTAAAAGTCTGGCTTTAAGTATTGCCTTGAATGTCCAGTTGGACACCCTGAAATGTAGTGCATTCAAGGCTGATTACCATTGGAGCTGTGCATTAACGACAGCTGTTCTGGCGCAAAAACTTTCAGTGAGTATCAAAGACAAATTGTTGTTGCCAACCACTGTTTATACTTCAGGGTTGCTGTTGAATATAGGGGTTTTAGTCGCTGTTTTCCTGTTTCCAAAAGATATGAATGATATTTTCTTAAGCTGTGAAAAATCGCAAGAGCCTGTAATACCAGGTATTCACCAGAAATTTGGCGAAGACCCCTATAAACTGGGTTTTCAACTACTGAATAAATGGCACTTACCTGTTGTCTATCAAAATGTCTTGAAGGAATTTGGTTCAGCTGATTATTCCGGGGATGAAAGAATATTGATCATACTTTTGCAGTTGAGTCAATCGTTAAGTAGAATGATGAACAAAGGTGAGTCGCTTGATGTTTCAAAGGTTGATTCAATGCTTGTGGATTTGTCCCTGTCAGCGGATAAGTTAATTACTGTAGTCAATGAAATAACTGAAAGTAGACAGGAGATTCAAGAATTGGCGACAATTATCAGTGGATAATTGTGTGATGGCTGCGGAGATGAGTTTGGAAAAAAATAACGACAATATGATGCAGGATATTTTTGTCGATTTACTGAACTCATTATCGGCGGTTAAAGAGTTATCAGAACTGGATTGTCAGGCTGGTAGTGAAGAGTTGCTGATTAAACGGGCATTGGAAACATTAATTCATAATCAGGATATGGAACGGTGTTCGTTTTTTAGACTGGTGGACGGGAGTGTTTTAGTTAACGTGACTGGCCTGAGTTATTTTGAGTCACTTGAAGATGCCAATTTTACAGATAATCCTCAGCGGTTTAAGGTGGGCGAAGGTATTATCGGGCTGGCTGCCAAGACCAAAACATTGCAACATTGCCATAATAGTCAGGAAGATGAGCGCATTGCTTCAAGCGGGCAGCAGGATAAATCACATTTACCGGGATCTATTATCAGTGTGCCGGTCTTTGCTGCGAATCTGGAATTAATTGGCGTTTTAAATATTTCTCACCCTGAACCTTATTATTTTACTAACTGGCATATTCGCTTGCTGGAGATCTACAAAAATATATTAGGACAATTAATCAGCAATTACCGGCTGTTTCAAAAAATGGAAGAGCAGATTTCTGTAAGAACGTCCAAACTTGAAAGCGCATATAAAAATATTAAACGCCTTAAAGAACATTATAAAGATATGTCCATGCTGGATCAATTGACCGGATTGTATAACAGGCGCTATTTTTATAATCAAGTAGAGCGAACAATGGCTGGTTATAGCCGTTATGGCCAAGCGATATGTGTGTTGATCCTGGACATTGACCATTTTAAACGAGTAAATGACAATTATGGACATTCGTTTGGTGACCGGGTTTTAATTGATGTTGCCAATGTGTTGAAACAGCAGGTGCGTACTTGTGATGTATTGGCGCGTTTTGGCGGAGAGGAATTTGTCATTATTTTTACCAATACCAGTTGTGCCAATGGAATGATGTTTTCTGACAGAATCAGGCATGAAATCAAGCAATTGGAATGGCTGCAAGAGCGTAAAAAAATTAGCATTACAATGAGTATCGGATTGTGTTGCCTGGATAAAAAATGTTGCAAGTCAAGTAACAATCCTGACATTGATCAAATTATTCATAATGCAGATATGGCTCTTTATGAAGCCAAAGCTAAGGGACGTGATCGCGTGGTTTTATTTTGCAAAGATGACTCGACAAATTAGATTATTCACAGGGTCACAGATGCACTTTTCTAACGGCTGTTTCAGCGCTTTGATAATCGCTTTTGCATTCACTTCATTCATATGATGAATGCAGATATTGCAGGAACAAACTATCCATCCATACAGTCCTTGCTCCCGACAAAAATTAATTCGTTATAACAGCACATCCTATAGATTTAGTGACCGGGTAAATCCTTTAGGCTGATGTTTCCGGTTTTTAGATTTCATCATTCAATTGTATAATTGCCTTCCTGTTTTGGCCTGTTAATGGCTGATCTCCCAGATAAATACATTTAAGAGAACTATATGGCACTATATTGTGGAATTGTTGGTTTGCCGAATGTTGGCAAGTCAACGTTGTTTAATGCTTTAACAAAAGCCACTATTGCGGCAGAAAATTATCCGTTTTGTACGATTGATCCCAATGTCGGTGTTGTGCCTGTTCCTGATCCCAGGATGGACAAACTAGCCGAAATTGTTAAGCCGGAAAGAGTGCTTCCTACGACTATTGAATTTGTGGATATTGCAGGGTTGGTGGCCGGCGCCTCAAAAGGGGAAGGATTGGGTAACCAGTTTTTGGGTAATATCAGAGAAACAGATGCAATTGTTCACGTTGTACGTTGTTTTGAAGATGACAATGTTGTTCATGTGGCCGGGAAAATAGATCCAATTGGTGATATTGAAGTGATCAATACCGAACTGGCTCTGGCTGACATGGCTTCTGTTGAAAAAGCCTTGCAACGCGCAGCCAAAGCGTCAAAATCCGGTAATAAGGAAGAGTTGGCAAAAAAACAGGTTTTGGAAAAAGTAGTCAAACATCTGGATGACGGGGAGCCGGTTAGATCTTTGGATCTGACTGAGGATGAGGTTAAACTGATCAAAGAATTGTGTCTGATTACTATTAAACCCACCTTATACATAGCGAATGTTCAGGATGATGGTTTTGAAGATAATCCTATGTTAGAGGTAGTACAGGAATTTGCGGCAAAAGAGGGTGCTAAAGTCGTGCCGGTATGTGCGGCAATCGAAGCGGAAATCGTTCAATTGGATGAAGGAGAAAAACAGGAATTTCTGGACGACCTGGGTTTAGACGAACCGGGATTGAATAGAGTGGTTAGAGCTGCTTATGAGTTATTAAACCTTTCTACCTATTTTACTGCCGGTGTTAAAGAAGTCAGAGCATGGACTATTCCAGTTGCCGCTACAGCGCCGCAGGCCGCTGGTGTGATTCATACCGATTTTGAAAAAGGCTTCATCAGAGCTGAAGTGATTTCCTATCAGGACTTTATTGATAACAGAGGGGAGCAGGGCGCTAAAGATGCCGGTAAATGGCGTCTTGAAGGCAAGGATTACAGTGTTCAGGATGGCGATGTCATTCATTTTAGATTTAACGTTTGACAAGCAAAAGCCAGCTTTCTATAATACGCGCTCTTTCTTCAAGAGCGCATAGTCTTGAAGGTCTATTAGTGGCGACATAGCTCAGTCCGGTTAGAGCGCGGGATTCATAACCCCGAGGTCCCAGGTTCGATCCCCGGTGTCGCCACCATCTATATAACCAACTGATAAGTAAAGACATTCTATTTCAGGTTCGATACTGAGCCACTTTGGTGAGACATTACCGAGGTAATCATATCTTTTAACTCCCCTTCTTATTTATATCGCAACCGTCATGGAGTTTTTTACCTTAGGGTTGTAATTCCTAAACTGAAGTTTCCTAATTTTTTAAGGAGAAGAATATTAGTAGAATCTAATTTTC
>CAYYSO010000036.1:0-17654 GCA_964474415.1 uncultured Methylomarinum sp.
AAAGAGGGGTCAATTTTGTTGTCCACTGGGGGGTCAGTTTAGATGGCCATTAACATCAATGCAAGGTCATGCAGAATCACACTATTGGTTGGCAAAATATTACTTCAATGGTGGCATTCTGAATCAATTGGGAGATATTGATAAGGGGATTTTAGAAACTGAATCCAATCCAGAATATTGGCGTAAAATATATCTTGAGAAGGGGTTTGAAAGGGCGTTTAATTACGCCCAAGAAGCGGTGGAGAATGGTTGTATAGATGCTTATTTACTTCTTGGTTTTATGGCTTATTATGGAATTGGAGTTGAAAAGGATGGTGAACAAGCAATTGAATACTTTAAAAAAGCGGCAAAACATAATGGACAGGGTATTGCTGATTTATTCTTGGCTAATTACTACACTCACAAAAAAAATGATCAATTAGCGGCAGAGTATTCAAAAAACTCTAATTATGAAAAAGTATTTCAATATTATGATATTGAAAGGTTATTGGAAAATGTGGATGAAGATATTGCCACTAGATTGTCAATTCTAAGCATAAGTCATCATTCTAAAGATGGAAACTACGATTCAGCAAGAAATATAGTTAACAAACACAGGGATGAAGATTCTGACGAAGCGTTTTTTGCTTTGAGTTATATCGATAAAGTTGAAAAACTAGAAAAGACTAACAGGGAACTGCATGAAAAAGAAAAAGAAATGTTATCTTTCTTCACTCACACCATGCGTAATGCATTAGCAACAGCGCCGGAATCTCTCAGACAAGCCATTCGTCTATTAGGTAGCGAAGATTACGAAAAAAATCAAAAACACTATGAAGCGATAAATGAAATCACTTCCTTATTTTCTACACTTGCACTAACGGATTGTTTAATCGACACTTTTAAACAATCCATTTACGATACTGAAGAATTTAAACGAGCTTGGCAACAAGACAACACAGGTAATGCAACCCCCGAATGGTTTATTGCCACTGCTTTGCGCCAATCATTAAATCGCATCATGTTTATGAGCAGCCCGCGCGAATTAAAAAAACTATTAAACAATGATGAAACGCTTATTAAACCTACTCGGAAAGCCTTTATAGAACAAGTTTTGCCACTTGACATAAATCAACACGATATCGATTTATTCTACAACTGGCTTAAATCATTGACAGCTATTGATGTCAACATCGAAAAAAATAGTGTTCATTTTGGCGCACATCAAATTAAATTCTCGCTGATGTTTGCTATCAGTTCAGAATTAACCCTTAATGCCCTTAAATACTGGAGTGGCGCAGGAAAAATTAAAATTAATTGGCGTACAGAACAGCAATACTATATTTTTAGTGTTGAAAATACCCGCAAAGCCAATGCCAGTAGTCAATTAGCTGGCACTCATAAAGGCTATGACAAATTAAAAATCTGGTTGAGTGAACAAGAAATGGCTTATACGAAATTAAGGCGAGGAATTATTGAAGGTTGCCGTTATCTGAAAGAACTATCTAATGATAAATATCGTTTTAATGATTTTATTAAAGACCCTGAAAAACAACTCGATGATGATGTTTTACATGGTTACCTGAAAGTCCTGGAAAACTTCTTACCTCTGCGTGAACCAGAAAACAAGGCAGCGCTGTATAAACTATTTATCAGAACTTTGGCGCATGAATGGGAATCAGCCGATCCAGCAAAGCTTAAAAATTTTGTTTTATCTTGGATTATGAAGAATACACGCAACTGGGGCGTTCATAACTCAATTCTGTTTAGTAGAGTTGATGAGAAACTCGTAGCTTATCTGTTCTTTATCAATATGCGACTAATGTTTGAATTTGATGAAGAAGTACAATCTTATGAAAGAATTTTGCTTAATCTGATTTCTGATACACCACTACAGGAAACGCTTTTTGAAGATAAAGCAAAATATAAGTTAATTACACAGGACATTGCTAAAGCATATCTTAACCTTAAAAATAAAGTACGTGAAGAAAAAACTATTAATGGATTTTATTTTAATGAATTGGCTAATAACATACAGCAAAGTAACTCCACTTTAAAAAATGATACTCAACTGTTTACTGCGATACTTTTTCAAATGTTTTGGTTGGTTACTTCTAATCCTTATGTCAATACAGGAAGCAGGAAAGATACTTTAGAAATAAAATTTAGGAATTATAACTATTTGGAAAAGCCTTATATTAAAGAACTTGCCCGTCATATTTACAACCTTAGCTTTCCAGAGGCATAACAACCATGACTACCACCATAAAAACCCAAATTCCCGACCAACTTTTGCAACAAGCTCAACAGATGGTGCAGCAAGGTTGGGTTGGCAATATGGATGAATTGATCGCCGAATCCATGCGTCGTTATCTGGAATCGCATCTTGAAACGATGAACGAGCGTTTTATACGCGATGATGTTGACTGGGGATTGCATGAAAAAGACTAAACCCGTCGTCATTGCTGACTCTGGGCCTATCATTCATCTGGACGAGTTGAATTGTCTTGATATTCTGAGTGATTTTGACAGCGTGATTGTTCCTGAAACCGTCTGGCTGGAAATACAGCGGCACCGCCCGTTAGCCTTATCCTCAAGCAATAAGCTGTTCATTCGGCAGGTCTCCCGACAACCATCGCCAATGGTTAAGGCGTTAACGCCGCTTTATACGCTACATGCCGGTGAACAGGAAGCCTTGCATTTGTGTGTTGAATTTGGCAATTGTCTGTTATTGACCGATGATACTGCGGCACGGCTTGCCGCGCAAAGTCTGAACATTGCTGCACATGGTACGCTGGGTTTGTTAATCCGGGCAATACGTCGGCAATGTTGTTCAAAAGCGGAAGTTTTAACTTTGTTACGCGAAATTCCTGTCCGTTCAATCTTACATATTCGTCCTGACTTACTAGCCGAAGTCATTGCCAATGTGGAAACCAATGCAAAATAAGCGCTGCCATTACACGACTGAGCCAACTCATGCCTGAAAACTTACCGCGTTATAATGTTTTGGTTGGTTACTTTTAATCCATATGTTAGAACTGGAAACAAGAGAGATATTATTAGAAATAAAATTTAGGAATTATAACTATTTGGAAAAGCCTTATATTAAAGAACTTGCTCGTCATATTTACAACCTTAGCTTTCCAGAGGCATAAAAACCATGCAAGCCATAGAGTTATCCGCGGAAATTGACCAGAACCAACAAATTCATTTGCAATTACCTAAAAATATTAACGCGCACAAAGCCCGTGTGATTGTCATGTATGAAGAAGATGAGCCACCTAAAAAACCAATAGTGTTGGGCTTATTCAAAGATAAAATACAGATGAGCGATGATTTTAATGAGCCTTTGCCTGATAGCTTTTGGACAGAAGGCCGGCTGTGAAATTACTACTCGATACATAAACCATGTCTATTGATATAGTTGGTAATGAGTTAAATGTGCTGTTTTGGATATTGCAACCCCAATGATCTTTAATCGCGACTAAAGTCGCATCTCCATAAATTTACCATCATGGAAACGGGACTTTAGTCCCGTATAACAACCATGCGGTTAAAACCGCTCCACAGTTTTAACCCATAACCAAATAGTTAATGCTGAAGTAGCGATAAAATAACAAGACAAAATGACAGCTCAGTTAATTCAAACACTTCTCCCCTGTTTACCTCGATTTGCTGAAGAAGAAGGCGATTATTTCAGTGTCAAGCGGGAAACGCTTGCCAAGCATTTAACCGATGCCGGTTATGCAAAAGAAATTGCAGAAAACACACTGGCAATGCTGGAATGCTTGCTGGATACACTCGCCACGTTGAATCCTGACGCTTTGCAAAAAGATGAGTGGTGTTTTGTCTCTTTTCCTGCCCAGCTTATTGCCATGTCGGTTTTAACGGCTTTAAGCGATCCGGATTCGCGTTTGTTCGCGGATAATTTCTGGAATACGCAAGGCATTTCCAACGACAAAAAAAATCAACAACGTGATGTACTGAGAACGATAGAAACCGCCCGGTTTGAAAATCATATTGGCCGCCAGGCTCCCCCTATCCGTTATTGTTACGTTGCCTGGAGCATTATTAAACTGGAAAACAAAATTTTATTTTATCAACGCGAAGACACACAAAAACGCTATGACAAAACCGCAGGCGATTATGGATTGATTGGCGGACGAGCGAATCAAAACGATGTGCCAATAACAGACAAAGAGACCTTACTTAAAGAACTGCAATCTGCTCATTCCACGATTATACAGGAAGCATTACCTGAAACGCTAAAACGGGAGTTGAAAGAAGAAGCCGGATTATGCTTTGATTCTCACTACCAATTTAAACTTTGGCGCCGATTAAAACCTTATCGACAAATTCAAGGCGCCGCGCCTAATCATGCCTTGACAGAGTATTACCTGGATATTTTCCATATTGATTTAAGCTTGGAAGGTTATCTTTTTCTGCAACAAAAAACCGAATCCGATGAACAGTTAGTTTGGTTTTCAATAGAGGATATGGTTCAAGGTGAATCATCAGATGGAAAAATACCGTATATCAAAGCATTGTATGATGATTTTTGTGATGATCGTTCAGCGCTTGAAGCGGCGTTGATGGCTCTGCCAAACAGCTTTTCCAGTCGCTATTCATTTAAACCGTCAAAATATGGTTTAACGTTACCGCTAGATCATAAAAAACCAATATTAGCGGGTACATTGGGGAAAGAAAAAAAGCTTGATTTGGATTTAACGGTCAGAGAATTAGATACTCTTTTAGGCTTAGCGTCTCATTTACGTGGGTTTTCGTTTTCCGAAATAGCAGAAGGCATTACTTTTCACCCCTATGGCTGGATTGAGGTTGATAATAAATCTATTCAATCAGAGTTGATACATTTAGCTTCTGTATTAAAAGAGACTGATTTGGTGATTGAAAATCATCGTGACCGGTTTTTTCGTTTATCAATAAGCCCTGAGGTTGTTTTTTTTGATGAAAGCTTATTTTCCTTTATTGTTAAGGAAGATGATATGAAAAGAATTCAAACAACGATTCCTGTAACAATTAATAGAGTATCTTTTGACACCGCTTTAGGCAAAGTGGAAGAAAAAACTGAAACATTTAAACTGACTCTTGAATTAACGCATCGTTTAAAAAAAATAGTTGAACAACCCCATTCTACAGAGAATGAGGATGCACAAAAAATTGAAGATACTTATAAAAAAGGGTTACACAAAGATCCTAAGTTCATAGCCCTGGGTTTAAGAAGATTAATCGCCAGGGAAGACGGCATCATAAAGTTTGCTATACATTACATATGTAAAAGCGGCCGCTATTGATGCGCGCAAAATATCAGTTGTATTAGCGAATGGGTCTACTCGTTGTTTATAAATTCAATCACCCCCGTCCTTTACGCATCATCATACCTTTAGACGGATTGTAGCCAATAATCGCCACAGTCATAAAAATAACAAAAGCTGAAGCGGTATAAATCAATGCCTGTTGATTAAGCTGGCCATACAAGGCAAAACGGATCAATTCTACCGCCTGAGAAAACGGATTGTATCGCGCCAGATTATACAACAGTGCGCTGGATTCCTTTATTTTCCACAAAGGATACAAGGCTGTGGACATAAAAAACATCGGAAAAATGACAAAGTTCATCACCCCGGCGAAATTTTCCAACTGCTTGATGAACGACGACAACAGCAGACCCAGCGCTCCCAGCATCAAGCCCGATAAAACCAATGCCGGAAATACCCACAGATAGCCCACCGGTGGCGCCTGTATCTCGTAAAACCAGGCGATGGCCAGAAACACATAGACCTGCAATATCGATACCGCCGTTCCGGCAATTAACTTGCTCATCAATAAAAACCAGCGCGGTAATGGACATACCATCAAAATACGCATACTGCCCATTTCCCGGTCATACACCATCGACAAGGAACTCTGCATGCCGTTAAATAATTGGATCATGCCGATTAAGCCCGGGGTAATATACACTTCATATAAAATATAAGTTTCATAAGGCGGGGTAATGGCAAGCCCCAGCGTAGCCCTGAAGCCGGCGGCAAACACAAACAACCACACCAACGGCCTGACCAGTGCAGAAATGAAGCGTTCCCGCTGGCGGACAAAGCGCCACAATTCGCGCCCGATTATGCCCCACATGGCGCGCCAGTAATGCAACAAGCTCATACCGTCGCCTCCTGCGTCAGTCGCTTAAATGCTTCATTGATATTGTCTGTCCCGGTTTCCTGCAACACCGTATCAACCGGACCTTTGGCTTTTACCCGTCCTCCATGAATCACAATCAAATGATCCTGGGGGTAAATTTCATCAATCAGATGCGTTGCCCACAATACCGCCAGATCTTTATCTGCGGCTAATGCATGCACATGCTCGACAATTCCCTGCCTGCTAGGTACGTCGAGTCCTACCGTTGGCTCATCCAATAATAATAATTTCGGTCGATGCAATAATGCCCGGGCAATTTCAACACGACGTTTATGTCCGCCATTCAGTTGCCTGACTTTTTCTTTTCGACGTTCAAACATATGCAACCTTTCCAGTTCTTCCTGAATGCGTTGATTAGCCAGCTTGCGGCTGATACCGTGCAAAGCCGTGTGATAGCGCAAATTCTGCATGACGGTTAAATCAAGATCCAGAGTCGTCTGCTGAAAAACCACACCGAGTTGAGACAATGCCTTGCGGCTCTGCTTTTTTATATCAAATCCACACAAACGAATGCTGCCGTGACGACTGTCGTACAAGCGGGTAATCAGCGAAAACAAGGTGCTTTTACCGGCGCCGTTGGGCCCCAGCAATATACTGCAGTCACCGGAGTTAACGCTAAAACTGACATCATCCAGGGCTTTTTTTCTGCCATAAGCAAAACTCAAACCCTCTATTTCAAGTGCGCTGTGTCTACAGGGATAAAGGCACTTAGCGTCAGCAGGACGCAGCAAGCTGTGTAAACTCATGGTTTAGCAACCAGGCCCCACGGATAACGCCCTACCGCCACCGATTTAGTCACTTTATGATTCTCCAGATCAATAATGGAAATATCGTTACTGACACCATTAGTGGTATACAATCTTTTCTGATCAGGCGAGAATGCCAGATTCCAAACCCGCTGCCCGACCAGCAGAAACTTTTCCACCTCGTAAGTTTGTGCGTTAATCACCGCCACCCGGTTAGCAGGTCCTATCGCCACATAGCCCCAGCGTCGTTCCTTATCGATCACCACACCAACCGGTTGAATTTTATCGGCGCTAACCGACGGCACATTCAGAGGTATATTTTTGATGATCTGTTTGCTGCTAACATCCATAATCATCAAGGTTCCGGCGATTTCCGAAGTGGCCCATAATTGCTGGCTGTCAGCGGTAAAACTGGCAGCCCGCGGGCGCGGATCAACCAGGGTATTTTCAACAATTTTGTTGGTTTTGGTATCAATCCAGTGAATCATATTGGTTGTCTCTGAAGCGCTGACAACCCAGTGATTATCGGGGCTGACAGCGATGCCCTCGGGTTCGACACCAACCGGAATCTGTGCCACAACCTTTTTTTGCTGCACATCAATAACGGTGACCAGATTGTCATCCTCATTGGAAACATACAGCAAACTACCATCAGGATTTAAGGCAAAGGTCTCAGGGTCTTCCCCTGACGGCAACTGCCCGATTTCAGTCAGACTCTCAGTGTCAATAATTTTGATGATATTGTCATCACTGGTGGCGACAAACAAATACTGTTTGTCAGCGCTTAAGGCAATACCTCGCGGACGCTGACCTACTTCAAAAGTTTTCAATAATTTGCCGGCAATGGGGTCAACGACTGCAATGGCATTATCTTTTTCCAGGGTCACAAAAACGCTTTCGGCCTGTGCTACATTAACAAACAGCGCAGCCAACAACCCAAGCTTGTTCCAAAGTTGCATGTTATTTTCCTCTATTACATGTTGATTCCGGCTGATCATAGCCCAAGGTATCCAGTTCTGTTTGCGGGTGCAAAAAGCCTTCCACTGGCGCTACCGCAACCAGAGACCGGGGTGCCGCCAACAGTATTGGCTGCCTGAGTTGACCGTTCCAGCTTCTGAATGAAAGCGGCTTGCCTTTATAACCTTGCAGGGCAAACTGGTCGCCCATTAAATAACCTTTAATCGTTTGCATTTGGTTGGAATGTGTCCTGACAGCGGCTTCACCAATGGCCCGCACAGCCAGATAAGCCCCGTAATCAGGTTCTTCCATCCAGCGCCCGGCCTTTTCCCGGAAGCGATTCTGTATTTGCACCGCGCCCCATTGCTCATGGGTTCTGTGCCACGCTGTGGCCACCAATCCCTGAGTCCCGATGACAAGTCTGGGCAGCCAGGTACGATAACTCAGATATTCACCAAACAAGCCCTGTTCGTCGGCCACCACCAATACATCATATTCTTCACCCTGAGTAAAAACCGGCACGTCCGATTGTGCGGTGCGTCGCGCATCATAGTTATGCGTCCAGTTTTTTTCGGCAACAATTTTCATCCCGAACTTTTTTGCTGCACGTTTGACAGCGGCCGCATACAAACGATCTTCCTTGGTCGGCCCGGTGATCAAAAACCATTTCCGCCAGCGTTTTTTCAACATATATTGCGCCAGGGCATCGGCCCGCATCGCCCTGCTGGGTAACAAATGTAATACATTACTGCGGCATTGTTCATTGCGCCAGACATCGTCAATTGTAGAAGCGTCAAACAATAATTTTTGCTGCGCGGCAGGTAAATCTGCCAATTTGCTTAATGATTCTACATCCAGGTTCAACACCACCAATGCATATTCATCACCCACCTGCTCTATAAATGCCTGGGCCACATCAGCGCCCACAGGCAGTATCTGTTTTTTTAATTGATATTGCTGACCGGTAAACTGACCGGTGGTATTGTTATCATCAATTGCCAACTCTGCGCCCGCCAAGCCTTTACTCTGAATAAAATCATCCAGATTGGACAATGCCGGCGAAACTTTCCGTTCCTGAGTCAGATAGAAAATTTTGATCTGTTGTTTTGCAGCCGCTATTCCTCTAATGGGGTAGCATAATGACAGAAGCAGCAGTATAGAGGTAAAAAAAGATATGAGTAATTTCATCAGGGACTTTCTACTTGTAAATAGTAGCGATAATTTTAGCGTATAACTCATAAATTCTTAAACCTGGAAAAAATTAGTTGGATCGTAGAATCAAGAGCAATACTTCTCGCGACCTATTCAATCAATTGAGCTAAATTTTCGATAACTTCCCGATACTGATGTTTAAATTGTTGCATCACGTCATCATTTTTAGATCCGCTTTTGATTAAATCACCAACCTGTCTACAGTACGCAGCCAGCTCTATTATAAACAAATTTGCACAAACACCTTGTAAAGCATGAACCCAGTTTTCCGCCTGTTGCCATTGCCGGCTTTCTATACATTGTTCAAACTCAACAAATCTACCTTTGTAGGTTTTATGAAACAGTCGCAACAGCATCGTGTATTTTTCAACATCACCTCGCAGATTTTTTAGGCCTTTGACAACATCAATTCCCGGTAACTTATAACCAAGCAATTCATCCGGTTTGTTTCCTTCCCCTGTCTGCTCCGTGTTTTGCCCATAACTCAACCTGAATAAAGTACTTTTAAATTTTTCGCTTTCAATGGGTTTTGTCAGCACTTCGTTCATTCCAGCCTGAAAACAACGGTTGCGTTCGCTTTCTGCAGCGAATGCCGTCATGCCGATAATGGGTATTTCAGTTAATTTAAGTGTCTGGCGAATTTCCTGGCTGGCCTGATAACCATCCATAACCGGCATTTGTATATCCATTAAAATAACATCGACAGACTCTTTTTTCAGCAATTCAATTGCTTCGCTGCCGTTAGCCGCCTGCAAAAATTGCTTCACCTCATTTTTGAGAATGTCCATAACCAGAATCCGGTTAATATCATAATCATCAACCACCAATGCCTTCGAAAATCTAAATTCTGAAGAAACAGCCGGAGTAACGAGTAATACATCAGGTTCACAGATTTCCTGTTTAAGCATCAGCAATTGACTTAGCCGCTCACGGTCATAAACAGGTTTGGCCAAAAAACCCACTGGATAATGTTCTTTTGCATAAGACTTGACTCGTTCTTCAAACAACGTACTCGCCATGACCACAATAGATAATTCTGAAAAACGCTTGTCTTTTTTTATAAGTTCGACCAACTCCAACCCGTCTCTATCCTCCAGATCAAGACTGATAAATATGTATTCAACATCATGTTCAATCAGTAATTTCAAAGCGGATTGGCCGGTATCAGCAGTTATCAGCTTACACCCTAAAGTTTGCAACAACCCAAGCAAATGCTCTCTTGACTGTGGCAACGGTTCAACAATCAATACCAAAGGGTTGTTAACAGATGTATAAGAAAGTGTTTTAATCTTCTCTGTTGCCAGGCATTTTAAAGTCAAGGTAAATATAAACGAGCTGCCTTTGCCCGGTTCGCTTTCAATGATTAAATCACTATTCATCAATGCCAGCAGTTTTTTACTGATACTGAGTCCAAGCCCGCTACCGCCGTATTGCCTTGTAATGGAAACATCAGCCTGAGTAAATACTTCAAATACTTTATCCATGGTTTCAGCATTCATACCGATGCCGGTATCCTCAACCGCAAAGTTAATTTCAGCATGATTACCCTGCTTTATCTGCGGCGCAGTAATTCTCAGCCTAACCTGACCACTATGGGTAAACTTGATTGCATTAGTCAGCAAATTGATAAGAATTTGTTTTAACCGCAATGAATCAACCACCACATTGCGCGGAACTGTTTCAGATATATCAATAATAAATTCAAGATTTTTTTCTACAACTCTATCTGCCAACATTTGGTTAATATCTTCGATCGTGGCAAAAAGATCGCAGTCGATAAAATCCAATTCCATTTTCCCCGCATCAATTCTGGAAATATCCAGCAAATCATCAATCAACATCAGCAGTAAATTCGCAGCATCAAGGGTATGATTGAGTTGCTGTTGCTGATGAGGTGAACTTGCATCGGATAGTGCTAATCGGGTAAAACCCACAATAGCATTCATCGGCGTACGAATTTCATGACTGATATTGGCCAGAAATGCCGATTTTGCTTTTGAGGAAGCTTCAGCCGCTTCTTTAGCCTGTTCCAGCTCACGGGTACGGTTATAGACTTGTTTCTGAAGGTTCAGACTATGTTGTCTTAATGCCTGTTGAGCCAGTTCCCGTGCTGAGATTGCATGAGCAATTTGTTCCAACAAGTTGTTAAATGCTCTTTCCAATTGCTCAATTTCGACATAACTTTCATTAGCGATTCTCAGAGTATAATTTTCATCAGCTGTCACTTTACTAACAAACCCGGCTAATGTTTCAATCGGCCTGGAAATAATTCGTTGCAAAATTAAGGACAAGAAAAATGCAACAAACAACCCGGTCAAAATCACGACCACGACAACTGTTGTAAAATGGATCAATGTTTCCCAGTAACGGGAATAATCCGCATACAGAACAACATAGCCGATTTTATTGCCTCGGGAAAAAACCGGCTCTACAAAAACCACATAAGAGGTAGTATTCCGGTAAAGGGCCTCACCATTTTCCAATTCATCAACAATTGGAAAGCTATTATCCAGTATAGTCCTGCCCTGTCGCTGATAACGGCCAATCACCTGTTTTTTGCTGTTCAACAGAAAAGCCGCAATGATTTGCTGATCGTATTTTAGCGATGCCAGTGAACGCTCTGCCTCTTTAGCATCTTCAAAGACAATAATAGCCTGTACATTATCGGCAATAATCTCACCATGCATGGCAAGACCATTGCGCATTTCCTGTTTTAAATTCATCCCCTGGAAGACAATAAAAAGCAACCCTGCTACCAGCAATGAAATTGTGCTAGTCAGCAAAATAATAATAAACAATCTGTTTTTAATTGAAGGCTTTTTCATGGATATTGCTCGGCCAGATTTAACAATTGCGCTCTTAAATTTATTCCGACACGATTGGCTGCCGAGTCATTAATTGCAAAGCGAATGCTGTTTTGTTTGTTAAACAACAAAATCATGCCCCCCTGCCTGAAAAATTTCTTAGATTCGACCACTGTTAAAACCGGGGCATTTACAACAGTTTGAAGCATTGCTGCTCCTACCACAGTATTTTCTGGAATATAAAGCAAATGACAGGTCGGCAAGTTCATTTCTAAATCCATTGCCACGACCTCCACTTCATGCTGATTAATAGTTTTTCCTGCTAAAACACTTTTTATTGTAGCTGTTATCTGTTTATTGCTACTAATGCAAAAACGTATTTTATCTGCTCCAGAAGGCTCTAATTTTTCCACTGGCCAATCAACAAACAAGGATAAACGGAAAAGATAAGCGGCTTTAATGGTCAATTCGCGCATATCCATGGCAAAGCTCTGCTCCATGCCCAGAAACAGCATCAAGTAAAGTAAAATCACTATCCTTTTCTTAACAAGATCCACGCAAAAATCCATTTAGCCGTTGAAAAAAATCATCATTTAAACTGATAGGAAAGCTTGAACATCACTTCCCGTGTCCGCCCCGGTAAGGCCGGATGTGCGCCATTATAAGGCTGAACATATGGCTGTTTTTCATTGAACACATCATAAACACCAAGCCCGGCTTCAAAACCTTTGATAAATAAATTTTTATAACGCCAATAAAAATTATAAATCCAGGAAGAACCATGTCGTACCAGAGTATCTCCATTATAACCATAGCGGTCACTGATAAAAATCAAGGTCTGATTGAATGACAATGAAGGCGTCATATCAATATTCGCATTTAATGATACTTTATGGGTGGGAAAACCGACATTCATATTGCGATGCAGTTGTGCCGTTGACGTCAGTATTTTATACCTATCGGCTGTATTTGTTATCGATTCATAAAACGAATAATCCAATGCCAGATAGCCCCAGTCCGCATTTCGATAACGCAGCCCTGTCTCAATACCTTGAGTACTCTGAGTTTTGGCATTGATATAAAAATCCTCATTATTCTGGTCGACCTGAAACAAAATTATGTTATTACTTTCAATATGAAATAAATTAACCGTTAAATCCAGATTATCAGAAGGGTGGTAACCTAATTCTATTTCAAAAGTTCGGGTTCGTTCCGGTTGTATCCGATCAACTCTATCAGCCTGCGCTTTATTAAAATTGAATTCAATATTTTTTTGAAAATTACCGCCGGTAGGAATCCGAAAAGCCTTACTGTACAACGCCTTGAAATGAAATCGACCAAAATCTTTTGTTAAAGCAAAACGAGGAGACAAACTGGTACCAAATTCGTTATAAGCATCAAAACGCAACCCTGCCAGAATATTTACCCAGGGAAAACCATAACTGGCTTCGGTATAAGCTGTGTAATCACTGAAGGTTGGCAGCGATATTCCGGCCGGCACACCTGCCTGAATATCAAATTTGTCAATCGTAAAACTGTTGCCTACAACCCAATAATCACCTTTTTCCGATGCGAATGTGAATTTGGCATTAAATTTGTAATAATCGACAACCACTTTTTCGCGCAACAAAGACCCCCGGCCATCCAGGTATTTACGAGTACGTTCCCAAGCATTTTGCCGGGAAAAAGAGGCATTGGTGTCCAGTTTAATTGACGGGCTGAAACTATGCTGATAATTGAGATCCGCCGCATAGGTATTAAATTTATTTACCAGAAACCGTCCGGGCTTACTTATTGTCGCGGCAAAACCATCACGACTGTTGACATTATATTGATCAACCAGCAGTCGCAAATCCAGTCCCTGGAATTTAACATCAAAATTGATCATCATGGCATCCAGCTCATTGTTATCAGTCATATCAAAACTATTGCCTTGAGCGTCAACATAGATTTGATCGCTACGATGAGCTTCTCCGCGTTTCCCGGAAATACTGACTTCCAAATCTCCCCACTGCTTACCCGCGGCCCATTCAATATTTCTACGCGCCTCACCTCGGGAAAAACGTCCGTAATTACCGCTTACTTTAGCGCCATTCATTTGTTTTGCAGTTTTGCTGATAATATTGATAACTCCCATTTCAGCAAAATTGCCATGGACTATGGAACCCGGGCCACGGATAATTTCAATACGATCAATTTGTTCAAGCGGAAAATGATTACCAAACTGCGCCGTACCAAATCGGTGTTCGTTCAAATTAATGCCATCGACAAAAACCGCTACTTTACCTTCATGAGCCTGGATTCCCCGAATTCCAAGCCCTACGACATTGGATACATCAACGCCGAAATTAAATCCGGGAACCAGTTGTAAAACATCGATTAAATCTCTTGCACCTAAATTCTGAATTTCTTCAGCCGTAATGACGGTGACAATACCGGCAGCCTGTTTGGCACATGTGGCCTTTTGATTAGCCGAGACAAAAACGGGAACTTTGGACAAATCAGATAAATCAAGTTCCACAATATCAGATGCCGCCAGTTGTTCACATGACAAATGTTCTGATGCCTGAACCTGAAAGCACAACAGTATAAGTGCTACCGGAAAATTAAAAATATTATTGAATTTCAAATGCCCAAATTTTTTTAGTCCAAAAACCAATAGTTTTATAAAAGCCTGCAAGTTGCAAGGATACAATAAATTTGACAAATTTTCGCATCCCATTTTGATCTACCGGGCTATAAGAATTTGTACATAACCCTCATATTTACATACTCATTAAATACTCATTTTAAAACATTAGCCCCGAAATCAGGATGTTTCTGCTATTTTTCTATAATCAGTATTTATATATTGATTTTTTTTACATTAGGTTCAATACTTAAACATTAGAATTATTCGCATTAACTCAAATAAACCAGACTTCAAACAATATCTTTTTTAATAAAAATGAACTTCGAAAAGCTAGTGCAGCACCTATTTTGTACTGATGGATAAAGTTTGATTACTTTTCAATTATTTCAATACGTTAAAAATATGAATACATATCATAGGTGCTGCACTAGCTAATAACTGACTAAATTTTGTACCCAAAAATCATGTCCGAGCAGAATTACGATTCAGAAACCGTAGAGGATTTATCTAACCGCAATGCCATACATCACAACAGGCGTATTGCGATCAGATATGTACGCCCGGATATTTCTGCCCTTTTATTAAAAAAAGGCTTCATTAGATCCACTGAAACGCTGATACAACTACTCGATATCAGTAGTAAAGGCGCATTAATTTGCTGTTCAACTAAATTAGCTGTCAAAAACAGAGTAACATTGCGACTGATCTTTCGTGATGGTAAAAAATTCACTCTGGCTGCCACAGTAGTTCACAAACAAAACGCATCTAAAAAACAATACGGTCTGAAATTTGATACCATGAACAATGATCTGGGCGACTATTTACTATTCACCCAAAACGACTTAATATTCAAATAAAACAAACACTCCTTAAATCGAGGGCATGTTATGGAAATCAAAAGCATAGAAACAAATTTATCCGCAGTTTCCACCATCAAAACGGAACAGCAAAACCCGCTGGCAGAAAAGCAAAATCAATCAATCAACGAGCAGAAAAACGATAATGATCGCGATGATCGTATAAACATTTCGGCAGCTGCACAAAGATTATCTTCTGCAACCAAGGTCGGCAACAGTAACTCAAATATTCAAAATCGGCAACAAGCTGAACAAATTACACAAACAATTCAAAAAACTTTTCAGATCAACCCCAGCCAGGCTATTTCAGCTCAGGCCAATATTACCGCAGCTTCGATTAAAAATTTACTTGGCTAAGGAATACGCATGAAATAAGGTACTCCCACACGACTATTTAAATTCACCACAGAGTCCATAGAAAGAATTGTATTCTCTGGACGCCACTTGTCATTTTTTCCAATTATCTCAGGTCTGATTAATGGCTCCGATCACTGTTAGCCAAATTTGCATTTATCCAGTTAAGTCTCTGGCCGGTATCAGCGTGAATACCTGGCCAGTGGATACCAGGGGATTGCGATACGACAGAAAATGGATGCTGGTTGATCAAAACAAGCGCTTTTTAAGTCAACGTCGGCTACCTGAAATGGCCCTGATTAAAACCCGCATCAACAATCATGAACTGATCTTATCAACCTCGGCACAAAACCAAATATCCCTTCCTTTGCAGGCTGATGCTGGAAATTCACTTGAAGTCAGCATCTGGAATGATCACTGCACTGCTAGAACTATCAGCCATGAAGCTGATCAATGGCTCAGTGACTTTCTGCAAACTGACTGTCATCTGGTTTATCAACCTGATGATTGCATGCGACCTGTAGATCCTGCCTATGCCAGAATAACCGACCAGGTAGCCTTTTCTGATGGCTTCCCTTTCCTACTTATTTCGGAAGGTTCTATACAATCTCTTAATAAAGTCATGCAGCTGGATTTTCCTATAGCCCGCTTCAGGCCTAATCTGGTTGTTTCCGGCTGCAATGAATATGCGGAAGACAGCTGGCGTGAAATAAGCATTAACCAGATTAACTTTCGTCTGCCTAAACCTTGTTCCCGCTGCTCGGTACCCACCATCAATCCGGAAACTGCTGAAACCGGTAAAGAACCTTTGACCACATTAAACCGTTTGCGAAAATGGAACAACCAAGTGTACTTTGGGCAAAATGCCTTACATGATTGCAGCGGCGAACTCTCAGTCGGTAATCTTGTGCATATCAACCAAACAGGCCCCAGGCAACCACCGTTATAAATTCATAGGGTAGTTCGAAGAAGCAGGCAAACCATTGGCAGATGCGCAGGTTGTCATTTAACACAAAAAAGGAGAAAAAATGAAAACAATTATTTGTCGTACCTGCGGATGTTCTCTGACAAGACTGGGAATCAGTAAAGATAATTCAGTCGCTCACTACCATAATGACGAGGAATACCGTTTCTGCTGTCAGGGATGTGTTGATGTTTTCATCACTGACCCTCAAAAATACCTTCAAGAAACGAATGAGCTGATTGTATGCCCAACTTGCCTGGCAGAAAAACCTCTAAAATGGGCCGTCAAAATAGAAATTGACGATCACAAAGTATACTTCTGCCGCTGTCCATATTGTGTGGAAGTATTTCGGAAAAATCCTGATTTTTACATTAAACGATTACAAGGCGCTATTCCCCACGAAGGTGTGCTTGATCATGAAGGATGCTGTTTGGGATCAGAGTAAAACTAAGGATAGCTAAATTCATTAGACACACGCACGAAATAAGTTCGGTAACTGGTGCCGGATTTTTGTTTGTCTTCAACGACTGCATGGATGCAGGAGGTGGGGCAACGCATGGAGCGGTTGCCGAGGCGCGGCGAAGGGCGCATAGCAAGCTATGTAACCGCAGCCGCAACACGGAAAGACAAGCGAGTTGTCGAAGTTATTTCGTGCACGTTCTTAGTTTTGGTAAGCCGATGCTGTATCAGTCTTTCAATTGAGCTTTATTGTATTTATTTTTCAATAGAAGTCAGGGCTTCAACTGCCAGAAACCGAAATTGTAGAATATTTTGTTTATACAAGATAATAACAGCTTGATTTTGACTTAAGCTGAAAAAGCAGAGGAGAATGGTAGGCTTGAGACCATTGATAATAATGGTGCCCAGGGACAGAATCGAACTGCCGACACGGGGATTTTCAGTCCCCTGCTCTACCGACTGAGCTACCTGGGCTTT
>CAYYSO010000037.1:0-17284 GCA_964474415.1 uncultured Methylomarinum sp.
ACGTTGCAGGCAAAAGTACTGGTGGCTGCAGATGGCGGACAATCCCGGGTCAGGCAGACGGTGGGGCTGGGTGTCACCAGCTGGGATTATGAACAGCATGCGCTGGTGATCTATGTGGAGACTGATTATCCGCAGCAGGACATTACCTGGCAACGTTTTGTGCCGAGCGGTCCACAGGCTTTTTTACCTTTAACCGGTCATTATGGTTCTATTGTCTGGTATAACTCGCCTGATGAAGTCAGGCGATTAAAAACATTGAATGCTGATGAGTTGATTGCGGAATTGACAACGACCTTTCCGGATTGTCTGGGTAAGATCAATAAAGTATTGGGTATGGCCAGTTTTCCGCTAAAAAGACAACATGCCCAGCACTATGTCAAGCACGGTGCGGTTTTGGTCGGTGATGCAGCGCATATGATCAACCCACTGGCCGGACAGGGCGTTAATATTGGTTTGCTCGATGCGGCAGCACTGGTCGAAGTGCTAATTGATGCCGATAACAACGGTGAAAACATTGCTGATGTAGCGGTGTTAAAACGTTATGAATCCATGCGTCGCAGTGAGAATCTGAAAATGATGACGGTGATGGATTTATTTTATCGTTTTTTTAGTAATGATGTTTTACCCGTCAAGTTTTTCAGAAATATGGGATTGGGTTTGGCAGAACGAATTAAACCGGCCAAAAATAAAATAATGCGTGCAGCGATGGGGCTGGAGGGGAAGTTACCTAAGCTGGCAAGAGGTGAAGCGCTTAATTTATAGATGCTTGCATCACGACTGGATTTTTCACAGATATTACATCAATAAATGTGATTATCATCATATTTAAACTGGAAAAGATTGTTTTTTGATCTATTGTTAATTCAGTATTCGACTTTGGTAGTGAATGTTATGGAAAAAAGAATTTATCCTCGTGTAGAAGCAAAGTTTCCTGCGGTGATTGCGAATGAGGCGGGGATTCGTCTCAATGTGGTGGCCAGGGATGCATCCTGTGAAGGACTGAGCGTGGAATGCAATACTATCGAAAGAAATCTGGTTACTCCGGGTGGCAGTTTTGTCCGTGATGGTAAACCGGTTGAATTATACGTCTGGCTCGATTTGCCTGATGAGGCGGGCGGGTCAGCAAAAATTAAGGCTCGTTGTCATGTTGCATTTTCACGCCGTATAGCCAATGACAGGTGTAAGATCGGTATGCGCTATATGGATCTGGAAAAAAACGCCTATGAGAAACTGATTCGGTTTATTGAGCTATCTATGGCTTCAAATGATCATCGGCATGACCAGGCCTCTTAATTCAGAATCCGGTTTACGGGTATCTGTCTGAGAACACTACAAACCATAAAATACCTGGTAAATGCATATATTACACTGAAGATATAGGTTATTCCTTCAATAGTTCCAGCAATCTTGTTTGCAGCGTATTTAATGTTGCTGTGTCGGTAATGGGTTGCGAATTTTTGTTGGTAAGGTAAAACATATCTTCTACCCGACTGCCAATGGTGGTAATTTTAGCGTTATGCAGTTGGATTTCCTTTTCTCTGAATGCCTGCCCGATAATAGATAACAAGCCTGCCCGGTCTGTTGTAATCAATTCCAGAATGGTGTGTTTGTTAAGAGGGTCATGCAGATATGAGATTTGCGTTTTAATGGGGAAATGGCGAGCTTGCCTGGATTGTTTGTGAATATTTTTTTGAGTTTTTAATTGTTTTGATAAGAGGTTGTTGCGTAATGATGCGGCAATATGAAGTTCTCTAAACAAGTCGTCAATGGCTTCCCCTGATTGTTCCAGGATCTGGAAGCTGTTTAAAACGTATTGATTGGTTGTTGTGATGATTCGTGCATCCAGAATTGTTAGCCCCAGATGATCTAAAGTGGCTGTGCAAATGGAAAATACTAATGCTTCGTTTTTGGCATAGATGAAAACTTCAGCGCTGCCGCGCTGGTTATGTGGGCGCAATAAAACCAGAGGGAAATCCTTCGGTTTTGATGCGGCAATGGCTATGGTATGCCAGGCGATTTCATCGGCTGAGTAGCGGAGAAAATAATCATCATCATTCAGGTATTGCCAGCACTGATCAATGCTGGTTCTGGATATGCCCAGTCTGTGTAATACTGCTAATGTTTCATTTTTGTTGTCTTTAAGTCTTTCAGAACGGATGATAGGGTTTTGTAGGCCTCTGTGTAATGCGCTGTGTGTGGCGATATAAAGTTCTTTTAATAATGAATCCTTCCAGGAGTTCCACAGTTCCGGATTGGTGGCGCGAATATCGGCAACGGTTAACAGATAAAGGTAGTTTAAATACTTAATGCTGCCGACATGCAACGCAAACTCGTGGATGACTGCCGGGTCGCTGATGTCTTTTTTTTGTGCCGTGGTTGACATCAAAAGGTGGTTGCGGACCAGCCAGGTAATCAATTTGGTATCGGGGTCTGATAAATCATGTTGTCGGCAAAATTCACGGGCAATGTCTTCACCCAGTACTGAATGATTACCGCCTTTGCCTTTAGCAATGTCATGAAATAAGCCGGCAATGTACAAAATGTCAGGTTTGGGGATCAATAAAAAAATATTATTACAAAAAGGTAGTTCGTTATTGTGTTTTTCCAGTGAAAAACGGCGTAAATTACGGATAACAAAAAGAGTATGTTCGTCGACCGTATAGATATGAAATAAATCATACTGCATGCGTGACACAATGTTGGCAAAGCAGGGTAAATAGGCTGCTAAAATGCCGTATCGATTCATTCGCCGTAATTGATGGGTTATGCCTCTTGGCTGGCACAGGATTTCCATAAAAAGCCGGTTGGCTTTTTTATTGTTTCTGAAAGCATTGTCAATCAGATGCAAGTATTTACGGATTAAGCGTATAGTTGTTGCTCTTATGCCTTTTAAGGACGGACTTTGTTGTAGTAATAAAAAGATTTCCAGTAATGCTAACGGATTGTTTTGGAAAACATCTTTGTGACTGGCTTCCAGATAGCCATTAATGACCGAAAAATCTGCAGTAATTGGGATAGCTTTGCGTTTTTTATGGGGTTTTATGAAGCGTTCATCAAACAATTGCAACAACATTTCGTTCAATCGTTCAATACCAACAACAGTTTTAAAATAAAACTGCATGAGTTGTTCGACGTCAGCCTGATGCTTGTTGTCCAAAAAGCCAAATTGTTCGGCGAGGTCGCGCTGATAATCAAACAGCAAGCGGTCTTCACAGCGACCGGTTAAAGCATGCAAGGCAAATCTAAGACGCCATAATATGTCTCTTGCTTTGATTAGCTCATCATATTCAGAAGCCGGCATAAATTTGTATTTTATGAGTTCCCTGAGAGTTTGTGAGTGATAGTGACGTTTAAATACCCAAGATATGATTTGTAAGTCTCTGAGGCCGCCGGGACCTTCTTTGATATTGGGTTCCAGGTTGTAGGCTGTGTTATGGAATTTTCTGTAACGCTGTTTTTGTTCCTCCATTTTAGCCAGGAAGAACGCCTCGGAAGGCCATAGCTGATCACTGGAAATTTCCTGTTTTAAGTTTTTGGCTAATTCATGATTCCCTGCTATCAGCCTCATTTCCATCAGACTGGTGATGATGGTCTGGTCTTCGCTGGCTTTTTCGATGCAATCAGCAATGCTACGCACCGAAAGGCCGGGCTTCAAGCCGATATCCCAAAGGAAATTGCTGAAATTTGATAACTGCTCCTGAAAATCATGGTGACCGTTGTTTAAAAGAATGACAATGTCGATGTCAGAATGCGGGAACAGTTCATTGCGGCCGTAGCCGCCAGTGGCAATCAGACTGTGTGTTAAAGTGTGAGCCTCTAGAAAATGCTGCCAGCCGGCGGACAGGATCTCGTCAATGAATGCTGACTTTTCAATCAGTAATTCCTGGGCAGAACGGTGGGGGTCGAATTTTAGCTTAAGTTGTTTGTTCTTGTCGCTGATGACCTCCTTAAACAAGGAGGTTGTGTTGTTCTTACTAAAATAGCCAAGAAATTCGTTGTTTTTTTCAATTTTTCCGGTCACATTTCTTCCTGGCGTAAAGTCAGAATTTCATAACTTGTATCGGTAACCAGAATGGTGTGTTCCCATTGCGCCGAGAGGCTTCTATCCTTGGTGACAGCAGTCCAGCCGTCTTTTAGAACTTTCATATGACGTTTGCCGATATTGAGCATGGGTTCTATAGTAAATATCATGCCTGATTTAAGAACCTCGCCTTCGCCGGGTTTGCCAAAGTGCATGACATGCGGGTCTTCATGAAAGTTTTTACCTATACCGTGTCCGCAAAATTCTCTGACAACAGAATAGCGATTTGATTCGGCATGTTTCTGGATGGCGTGTCCGATGTCGCCTAATGTCGCTCCGGGTTTGACTTGTTCGATTCCTAAAAACATCGATTCCCGAGTGATTTCAACCAGTCTTCTGGCGTGAGGAGAAACAGTGCCAACACAAAACATTTTACTGGTATCGCCATGATAACCGTCTTTAATGACAGTGATATCGATATTGACAATGTCACCATTTTTCAGTTTTTTTTCGCTGGGAATGCCATGACAGATCTGCTGATTGATCGAAGTGCAAATTGATTTGGGAAAGCCGCGGTAATTTAACGGAGCAGGGATGGCATTTTGTTCATTAACGATGAAATCATGACACAATTGATCAAGATGGTTGGTTGTGACGCCTGCGGCGATGTGTGGCTCGATCATTTCTAAAACTTCGGCTGCCAGCTTTCCGGCAATCCGCATTTTTTCTATTTCATCTGCCGATTTGATGTGAATACTCATGATTTCGTAGTCTAAAGATGGAGTTTCAGTGGTGTAGTTAAATAATTAATATTCAGTTTGTGATTATTCAGCGTGTTTACGCTAAGGCCACAGGTTGTTAACTTATAAGGGTGTGTATGCATGAATGTCTAAGAGTCCTGGTAAATCAACAGCCTGAAGCCTGTTTTAAAAATCCGCTGAATAGTTGCTTTCGTTTTTAATGACTGATTGTTTGTGATTGATTGAGTTTGTAAAGCTTGTTTTAGTGTCATTTGTGGCTGGTGAGTGCAGAAAGACTCTAAAGTTACATTGTAAGGTAACTATATCAAAAATCTGTTTGCCAGGCTTGGTGTTGTTGTAGAAGTAAAATCATGGTATAAAGGTAAGTTCATTTTTAATCAATACTCACACTTGTCGTCACGGTTGATAGGGTGCCGGTTAAGGCTTAATTGTCTTAATGGGTTTTCAGGCGGGGCAGGTGGAGGCGTAACCCGATGCCGGAAATATTCCGGTAAATATTAGGAGAAAATAAATGGCAGCAGTGTCAATGCGTCAAATGTTAGAAGCAGGTGTTCATTTTGGGCATCAAACTCGTTACTGGAATCCGAAAATGGCTTCTTATCTGTTCGGAGCCCGTAATAAAATTCATATCATCGATTTGGAACAAACGCTTCCAATGTTCAATGATGCTATGAATTATCTAGGACAAATGACAGCTAACAAAGGAAATATTCTGTTTGTTGGCACTAAAAAAGCAGCGCGTAAAGCGGTTGCTGAAGAAGCGAAACGTTGTGGTATGCCATACGTAAATCATCGTTGGTTAGGGGGTATGCTGACAAACTTTAAAACGATTAAAAAATCGATTAACCGTTTAAAAGAGCTGGAAGCAATGAAAGCGGATGGTACTTTATACCAACGCTTTAACAAGAAGGAAGCTTTGGGAATGGAGCGCGAGCTTGAAAAGCTTGAGCGTAGCCTGGGTGGCATTAAAGATATGAGAGGCATTCCTGATGTTATTTTCGTGCTCGATGTGGGTTACGAAAAAAATGCCATTATGGAAGCTAAAAAATTAGGGATCCCGGTTGTAGCTGTGGTTGATTCCAACAATTCACCCATTAACGTTGATTACGTAATTCCCGGTAATGATGATTCTATTCGTGCAGTAAAACTGTATTGCCAGGCGGCCTCTGCAGCAGTTCTGGAAGCCAAGTCAGCAGCTCAGGGCGCGTCAGCAAAGGCGGATGATTTTGTTGAAGAAGTTGAAACCGAAGAATAATTCTTGCCACTTTGCACGGATCATTTTTTGATGCAGAGTTAAGGCGATTGTCGGCGAAGAATTCACCAGTTTGAACTGGATTTTTGTTTGTCTTTAAGGCGCGGTATCAGGTGCGAAGCACAAGGATTTGCAAATGTCGCTTGAAACATGGATGCCGGCAGTGGACAGGCTCCTAGGCTATAGTAAGTTATGTAATTGATGTCGTACAAACAACTGTATGGTCTAACATCCCTATAGCCTGGATCAGCGTAGCGGGGTGCCGAGAAGACGGCAAAAAGACAAGCAAAATAGTGAATTCTTTGACAGAAATCGTTTAAGTTAAGTCTTTTTAAACGCCTCCCTTGTGAGGCGTTTTTTTAGTTAAGGAACGCGCACGAAATAACCTGGACAAGTCTCGTATGGTATAGGTACGGATTTTCTGCACAGTGTGGATTTGTCGCACTTGTAGTGTCTAGAATATTTTGTGCGCGTTCTATAAGAATATAGAGGAAATAAGATAATGAGTATTACTGCCGCAATGGTTAAGGAACTGCGTGAAAGAACCGGTTCCGGAATGATGGAATGTAAAAAGGCCCTGGTTGAAGCAAAGGGTGATATGGAAGCAGCCATTGAGAATATGCGTAAATCAGGTCTTGCAAAAGCCGATAAAAAATCAAGTCGTACAGCTGCTGAAGGTGTTATTGAGGCAAAGGTTTCTAATGATGCAAAAACTGTTGTCATGGTGGATGTTAACTGTGAAACAGATTTCGTTGCCAAAGGAGATGACTTTGTAAACTTTGTTAACGATATTACCGATGTATTATTAACAGCCGATATTGAAACCAACGAACAATTGCTGGCACTGAAATTATCCAATGGCGAAACAATTGATGATACTCGTCGCGCTTTAGTTGCCAAATTGGGTGAAAATATTACCATCAGACGGTTTGTTAAATTTACAGCAGAAGGTGGCAATGCCTGCTATCTGCATGGCAGCAAAATTGGTGTTATCGTTGAGCTGGCTAAAAATGATGCCGAACTAGGTAAAGATATAGCAATGCATATTGCTGCAATTAATCCGGCTTATGTTTCTGAAGATGAAGTGTCAGCTGAAGTGATTGAAAAAGAAAAAGAAATTTTTACTGCGCAGGCTTTAGAAAGCGGAAAACCTGCTGAAATTGTTGAAAAAATGATTTCCGGTCGAATCAAAAAATTTCTGGCGGAAATTACTTTATTGGGTCAGGCATTTATTAAAGATGATAAAACAACCGTTGGCAAGTTGTTGAAATCAAAAGATAACTCGGTGGTTCGTTTTGCCCGGTATGAAGTCGGGGAAGGTATTGAGAAAAAAGAAGAAAATTTTGCAGAAGAGGTTATGGCCCAGGTTAGGGGATGATAACTCTCAGAAAAACCCGGTGAAAACCGGGTTTTTTGTGCAACTGCATATATTTCGCGTGATCCGGTTTTCGACTTTCCAGTTGTTTATTTTTGCCGATAGTTCCATGGCTGAAACAGGCACATAGCTTACTGTGGGCCCGTTTCAACACCTTGCTCTCAATAAAGATAAACTCGCTATAAAACCGAAAACCTGACTGCGCGAAGTATGCGCTAACCTTTTAACAAAACACAGTGGTTGTTGATTATGAGTCAATTGATTTGCCGAAGAATTTTACTTAAATTAAGTGGTGAAGCCTTGATGAGTGAGCGCGGCGGCAGTATTGATCCAGATATTGTTAAGCGTCTCGCCTATGAAGTGAAGGAGCTGTGTGATGCCGGTATTCAGGTGGGATTAGTGATCGGCGGGGGGAATATTCTCAGGGGATCAGAAACGGCATCTGAAGGACTAAACCGGGTCACTGGTGATCAGATGGGGATGCTGGCGACTGTGATTAATGCATTGGCAATGCAGGATTCGCTCGAATACCTTGGACAGCCGGTGCGAGTGATGACGGCGCTGAAAATTAATCAGGTTTGCGAAGATTATATTCGCCGCAGAGCAGTCAGACATCTTGAGAAAAAACGGGTGGTTATTTTTGCTGCCGGAACCGGTAATCCTTTTTTTACAACAGATACAGCGGCCAGTCTTCGTGCTATTGAAATTAATGCTGAAATGATGATTAAGGCGACCAAGGTAAAAGGCGTTTATTCAGCGGACCCGGAAAAAGTGGATGATGCGGTATTTTATCCACATTTGACTTATGACGAGGCGTTGGATCAGCGTTTGAGTGTTATGGATACAACTGCCCTGGTTTTATGCCGGGATAATGATTTACCCATGCGTGTGATGAATATTTTTGAACAAGGAGCCGTCATGCGTTTAATGCAAGGTGAGGATATAGGCTCCCTTATCGAAAAGAGGAAAACCAATGATCAATGATATTCAACAGGATGCTTCAACCCGAATGGCGAAGAGTATTGAAGCATTACAAAAAGCGTTCAGTAAAATAAGAACCGGCCGAGCTCATCCCAGCCTGCTGGATCAGATTACTGTTTCTTACTACGGTTCAGATTCGCCTTTATCTCAGGTTGCCAATGTGTCAGTGGATGATTCCCGTACCTTAAA
Source organism: uncultured Methylomarinum sp. (assembly GCA_964474415.1). Taxonomy (GTDB): domain Bacteria; phylum Pseudomonadota; class Gammaproteobacteria; order Methylococcales; family Methylomonadaceae; genus Methylomarinum. The sequence goes on from CAYYSO010000037.1 coordinate 8,580, forward strand.
GGTAACGCCTTGGGAAAAGAGTATGGTGCAAGCCATTGAAAAAGCGATTATGGCGTCAGACCTGGGGTTGAACCCGGCGACACAAGGTACGGTGATTCGAATTCCTTTACCGCCATTGACTGAAGAGCGTCGTCGTGATCTGGTTAAAGTTGTAAAACAGGAAGCAGAACAGGGGCGAATTTCGATCAGAAATATTCGCCGGGATGCCAATTCTGAAATTAAAGAAGCTTTAAAAGAGAAGCTGATTTCTGAAGATGAAGCCAGAGCAGGTGAAGAAAAAATTCAGAAAATTACGGATCAATATATTAAGGAAATAGAAAAGCATCTTGAAGAGAAAGAGGCTGATTTACTGTCCATGTGATTATGACTACTGATGATAATGAGAAATTAACTATCGATAATGGTAATCCCCGGCATATTGCAATTATCATGGATGGCAATGGACGCTGGGCTCAGAAGCGTTTGATGCCCAGGGTCATGGGACATAGAGCCGGCGTTAAAACAGTTCGGAAGGTTGTTGAGTATTGTGCCGAACAAAAAATCGAAGTGTTATCGTTATTTGCATTCAGTAGTGAAAATTGGCGGCGTCCTAAAGCGGAAGTCAATATGCTTATGGATCTGTTTATGACGACCTTGCAACGCGAAGTTGATAAGCTGGACAAGAATGATATTCGGCTGCGTATCATTGGCGATAAAACAGCTTTTTCGGAAACGTTGCAGGCAAAAATTTCTCAGGCTGAGGCTCAGACTGAGGATAATAAAGGTTTGACGCTGGTGATTGCGGCAAATTACGGAGGGCGTTGGGATATTACTCAGGCTGTCCGGAAAATTACTGTCAAAATCACTAAAGGCGAGCTGCAGGTTGATGATATTACTGAGGACTTGATTAATCAGCACCTTACCGTAGCCGATCTGCCTGAGCCTGATTTGTTTATTCGCTCAGGAGGGGAGCAACGGGTCAGTAATTTTCTGTTATGGCAATTAGCCTATACTGAATTTTATTTTACCCCGGTATTGTGGCCTGATTTTGATCAAACATTATTGGAAGATGCCATTAGCAGCTTTAAAAGCAGGCAAAGACGTTTCGGACATACCGGCGAACAAGTTGTAAATATAAAGAGTGAGAAACTCTGAATTTTTACTTCAAAGGACACAGGGAGCGCAGAGAAAAATATCTGTGTTTTATTAAATAGATTTGTAGAACTGTATTGAGCACGTTCCTAAATCACACATTACAATATTAAGAACATGTTATTACCTCGTATATTAACAGCACTGGTTCTGGTGACTGTAGCCGTCGCAGCGGTATTCAAATTACCGGCTATGTATTTTTCACTGTTTATTGCCATTATTGTATTATTGGCCGCCTGGGAATGGAATGGTTTAACCGGGGTCGATAAGCTTTTACCTAAATTGTTTTTTTTACTTGCATTGGTCGTACCTATGCTGGCTATCCATTTTTGGACCGTTATCCTGGAACTTTTGGCTCAGGCGATGGATTGGCCGGGCGTAAAAGAATATTCGGGGGCTTTGGAATGGCTGGTCATCGGCCCCGTCTTATTTTGGGTATTGATTATGTTACTGATCAGAAAAGTACCTGAAGAATTATTGAAACTGGATTTAAGAAGTAAATATAAAGCCTTTATCGGCTGGTTTGTGTTGTTATCTGCCTGGATGTTTTTAAGCCGATTAAGAGCATTTTACGGAACAGAAATGGCGATGTATTTTCTGCTTCTGATTTGGGCGGCCGATATAGTGGCTTACTTTACCGGCAAAAAGTTTGGCAAGGACAAACTGGCTGAGCAGATTAGTCCGGGTAAAACTGTGCAGGGAATGTACGGTGCATTAGCCGCAGGCTTAGTCTGTGGAGTGGCATTAGGTTTATATTATGGTTTTCCGTTGATTATTGCGACAGATTTTGTATTTTTATCGGTATTAACAGTACAAGTTTCAATCTACGGGGATTTATTTTTTAGCCTGGTTAAAAGACAAAAAGGCGTAAAAGACAGTGGATCATTATTACCCGGACATGGCGGGATTCTGGATAGAGTCGATAGCATGATTGCTGCGGCGCCATTTTATTATGCCGGTATTCTGTTAATCGGACGGAGTGTATATTCATGAAGGGTATTTGCATTCTCGGAGCGACAGGCTCAATTGGCGTCAGTACGCTTGATGTGGCTGCGAGGCATCCGGATCAATATCGAGTCATTGCCTTAACCGCTAATACCAATATTGATGTACTCTTTGAACAATGTTTGGTTCACCATCCTGAATATGTTGTTGTGGTAGCCGAAGATAACGTTGAATCTTTCAAGGAAAAAATTGCCTCTTCACCGGTAGCTGATATTAAAGTACTTACCGGAGCAGATGCGTTACAACAAGTTGCTACACTCGATACGGTCGATTCAGTAATGGCTGCTATTGTCGGTGCAGCCGGGTTGTTACCGACGCTGGCAGCCGCCAGGGCCGGTAAAACGATATTACTGGCTAATAAAGAAGCCTTGGTGATGTCTGGCGATATCTTTATGCGGGCCATTGCGGAATCCGGCGCTCATCTGTTGCCTATTGATAGTGAACATAATGCTATTTTTCAGTGTATGCCGGGTGGGTATGAGGCCGGTACTAAAGCAGCACAGGCCAGACGCATCTTATTGACGGCATCGGGTGGACCTTTCAGGGAGACGCCGGTCGAGGAATTACATGATGTCACGCCGGAACAGGCAGTAGCCCATCCAAAATGGGATATGGGGCGGAAAATATCGGTAGATTCTGCCACCATGATGAATAAAGGCCTGGAATTAATTGAGGCTTGTTTGTTATTTAACCTGTCAGCGGATGATATTCAGGTGGTTATTCATAAACAAAGCATCATTCATTCAATGGTAGATTATGTCGATGGATCGGTGTTGGCGCAGATGGGTAATCCCGATATGCGTGTTCCCATTGCCCACGCGATGGCCTGGCCGGATCGATTTGATTCCGGTGTTGAGCCTCTCAATATCTTTGACGTGAAACAATTGGATTTCGAGGAACCCAATCTGGAAAGGTTTCCTTGTTTAAGATTAGCTCATGAAGCTGTTAAAGCCGGTGGTATTATGCCAACTGTGTTGAATGCCGCCAATGAAATTGCCGTGGATGCATTTTTGAATGAAAGAGTGCGATTCACTGATATAGCCGGCATTATCGAAAAAACCATGTCCGGTTTTGTTGCAGAATCGGCTGAATCACTGGACGTTATTTTGCAAGCCGATCAACAGGCCAGAGTTGTGGCTGAAGGTGTTATTGAGAGTCTTGTTGTCTGATGGAAATTTTACACAGCTTGTTTTATTTTGTTATCGCTGTCAGTATTCTGGTGGCGTTTCATGAATTCGGTCACTTTTGGGTAGCCAGAAAAGCAGGCGTCAAAGTTCTTCGTTTTTCAATTGGTTTTGGCAAAGTGGTTGGTTCGTTTCAAAAGACACCGGAATCTACAGAATATGTTTTGTCAGCTATTCCCTTGGGTGGCTATGTCAAAATGGTTGATGAGCGGGAAGGTGAGGTAAAAAAAGAAGACCTTCCCTATGCGTTTAATCGGCAATCATTGATGGCAAGATCGGCGATTGTTGCAGCTGGCCCGGTTTTTAATCTACTGCTTGCAGTATTTTTATTCTGGTGTGTCTTTATATTGGGTGAAACCGGTATGAGACCTATTGTAGGAGCCATAACGCCGGGAACCCTGGCGTTTGATGCAGGTATGCAGGAAGGTGATGAAATTGTTCGCGTCAATGATAAACAAGCCCCGACCTGGACCGAAGCCATCAGTTTATTGTTTTCAGACGCCATGAATGGAGAGTCGCAGATTCAGGTTGTAGTCAAAACACTTGATGATACTGAACAGACCCGGGTATTCAAAATAGAAGAAAGTGATGTTCAAAAACCCGACATATTGTATAAACGCCTGGGTTTAAAGCCGTGGACACCTGATTTGCAACCGATAATCGGCAAAGTTATGCCGGAAGGTGCGGCCAGGGAAGCTGGATTGCAAACCGGCGATGTTATTATCAGTGCAGATGGAAACACGATCAGCGATTGGATGGAATGGGTTGAATATGTCCGCGAACATCCGGCAACAATAATCGAATTGGTTGTGGATAGAGACGGGGTGCATTTGCCGTTGGTTGTTACGCCTAAAGCCGTAGAACAGGAAGGAAAAACAATAGGTCGAATAGGGGCCGGTGTTAAGGTGCCCGAAGAATTGCTGGATTCATTAAGAGTGACCTACACATTATCACCCTTGGAAGCTATTCCCGCCGCATTTGAAAGAACCTGGTTCTTTTCGAGCAGTACCCTGAAAATGATGGGAAAAATGATTATTGGTAAAGCTTCAGTAAAGAATCTGAGTGGTCCTATCAGTATTGCACAATATGCCGGGCAATCCGCTGAAATGGGATTGGTTTATTTTTTAAAATACCTGGGTTTGATTAGTGTCAGTTTAGGCGTTTTGAATTTATTGCCAGTGCCTGTTCTGGACGGTGGTCATTTAATGTTTTTTGCGGTGGAAGCCATTAAGGGCAGCCCGGTATCTGAGAAAGTTCAGATTTATTTTCAACAACTGGGGGTGTTGTTATTGATATCTTTAATGGCGCTGGCTATTTTTCTTGATATTGAGCGATTGTTTCAATAACAAGAAACTAAAACCTGTTTTGATAGTCCATATTGCTCCTGATTTATTAAAAGCTCTGAAACGGAAATAGATGAATACATTGATTAAAATTGCAGCGCTGAGCTACGTTGTTTTAGTGTCAGTTGCACAGGCTGATGAGGCTTCTGTCAGAAAGGCCTTGGGTCTCTCAATGCCTACATTAAAACTGGATTCAGTCAAGCCTGCGGAAGTTAAGGGTTTGTATGAAGTAACAGTGGGAGCTGATATTCTCTATGTTTCTGAAGATGGTAAATATCTTTTGCAGGGACATTTGATCGATATCGCGGGCAGAAAGGACATGACAGAAGCAAAATTGGCCAATATCAGAAGACTGGCTATTGATTCTTTAGGCGAAGACCAAACCATTATTTTTAAAGCGGAAAAAAACAAATATAAAGTATCTGTTTTTACAGATATAGATTGTGGATATTGTCGTAAATTACATTCAGAAATAGATCAATATCTGGCTGAGGGTATTACTATTCAATATTTGTTTTACCCCAGAGCGGGGAAAGGATCAGACTCATATAAAAAAGCTGTTTCCGTCTGGTGTGCTGATGACAGGAAGGCTGCGCTAACCGCTGCAAAGCAAGGTAAAACACCGGAAGCAAAAACCTGTGATAATCCGGTTGATGAGCATATGCGCTTAGGTACTGAATTTGGCGCCAGAGGCACACCCATGATTGTGACCGAAAAAGGCAATATTTTTCCCGGCTATGTGCCGGCAAAACAGTTGGCCAGAGCATTAGCTACTGAGTAGAGAGTAGGATAGTTTTGTAGGTCGGGTTAGATTATCAAACGAAGCGCAAATAACGTAACCCGGCATTCCCTGTTCAACGCAAAATAAGTTGAACAATATTTTAAGCAACCAACGCCTTTAATCGATACAATAGTTCCAGCGCCTGTCGTGGGCTCAAGTTATCCGGATCCATTTCTTCAACTAAACAAACTGCTGGATGACAGTCTTTGGATGAAAACAAATCCAACTGGTTGTTACCGGTTTCAGATTGTTGTTCCAGATAAGCATTATCTTCCAGTTGTTGTAATTTGTTCTTGGCATGAGTAATCACAGATTTAGGAACACCGGCCAGTGAGGCAACCTGTAATCCATAGCTTTGATTGGCTGGGCCGTCTTTAACCGCATGCAGAAAAATAATTTTATCGCCATGTTCCATCGCATCCAGATGAATATTGTGAATATTTTTTTGTTCATCAGTGAGCGTGGTTAGCTCAAAATAATGAGTGGCGAACAAAGTAAAGGCTTTTGTGTATTTTGCCAGATAATCAGCACAGGCCCAGGCCAGTGACAAGCCGTCAAAAGTACTGGTACCGCGACCGATTTCATCCATGAGAATAAGGCTGTTGCAAGTGGCATTATGCAGGATATTGGCTGTTTCCGACATTTCCACCATAAAGGTGGAACGTCCTCCCGCTAAATCATCGGAGGCGCCTATACGCGTGAAAATCTTGTCTATTGGACCGCAGATCGCTGTTTTTGCGGGCACATAACAACCAATATGCATCATTAAAACGATCAGCGCGCACTGGCGCATATAAGTCGATTTACCGCCCATATTCGGGCCAGTAATCACCAGCATGCGACGTTGATTGGAAAATGACAAGTCATTGGCGACAAATGGAATATTTGCAACCTGTTCGACGACCAGATGTCTGCCACCTTCAATTTCAATGCCGGGCTGGTCGGTTAATAGCGCTTGAGTCAGATTGAGGGTGTCGGCGCGTTCGGCAAAATTAACCAGTACATCCAGTTCAGCCAACGCGGAGGCGCATTGCTGTAATGGTGATAAAGATTTAGCAATACGACCCAGTAACTCATCATACAAAGCTTTTTCAAATGCCAGCGATTTTTCCCGAGCGCTGAGAACTTTGTCTTCAAAGGCTTTTAGCTCGGCAGTGATATAACGTTCGGCGCTTTTTAAAGTCTGTTTGCGGGTATAGTGATTCGGGACTTTATCCGCCTGTAAACGCGAGACCTCAATATAATAACCATGTACCCGATTGTAATTGACTTTCAGGTTGCTGATACCAGTCGCCTCTTTTTCACGGTTTTCCATATCAATCAAAAACTGGTCTGCATTCTGGCTCAGATTGCGTAACTCATCCAGTTGCTGATGGTAACCTGTAGCAATGACACCGCCATCGCGAATTAACACAGGCGGATTGTCAATGATAGCCTGTTGTAATAACGCTAACAAATCAGGGTGCTCACCAATTTGTTGGCAGAGTGCTTCGATGTGTGGATTACCGGTGTTGGATAGTTGTGTTTGCAGTTCAGGTAAAATGGCCAAGGTATTACGTAATACCACCAAATCGCGGGGACGGGCCGATTTTAGGGCAATTCGTGAACTGATACGTTCTATATCGCCAACCTGCCGTAAGCTGGTATGGACTTCTGCATATAATTGTTGCTGTAACAACCTGTCGATACAGGAATAGCGTCCGTTGAGAATGGCATGGTCGCGGAGAGGTCGATTAATCCAGCGGCGCAAGCAACGGCTGCCCATCGCTGTAGCCGTTTTATCCAGTACACCCAATAAAGTGTACTGCAAATTTCCGCTGGGGTGTGTATCCAGTTCCAGATTTCTGCGACTGGAAGCATCTAATGTAATGCTGTCATCACTGTTTTCAATGGCTATTCCTTGAATATGCGGAAGAGCGCTTTGCTGAGTGTCTTTAACATATTGTAGCAGACAGCCGGCAGCGCAGATTGCCGCAGTTAGCTGCTGGCAACCAAAACCTTTTAGATCATGGGTATTGAATTGCTTTAATATTAATTGCGTAGCGCTTTCCAGTTCAAAATGCCAGGGTGGCCTTTTACATAAACCGTTACGTTCATTTAATCGATCCGGCAAGCTAAAGTCTTCACTGCTTAACAGTTCAGCCGGATTCAGCCGTTCGATTTCACTGATCAATTGTTCTTCTGAATCAACTTGCTGCAATATAAATTTACCGCTGGTTAAATCCAGGCAGGCAATCCCATACAATTGAGTAATAACGCTTACGGCCACTAACAGGTTATCCTGGCGATCCTCCAGCAAGGCTTCATCGGTAACAGTACCCGGGGTGACAATACGTACGACTTTGCGTTCAACAGGCCCTTTGCTTTTAGCCGGGTCTCCCACTTGCTCGCACATAGCAACCGACTCGCCATTTCTAAGCAGTCGGGCAATATAACCTTCAGCGGCATGATAAGGGATACCCGCCATCGGAATCGGTTGACCGGCAGATTGACCACGGCTGGTCAGGGTAATGTCGAGAATTTGCGAAGCTTTTTTGGCGTCATCAAAAAATAACTCGTAAAAATCCCCCATTCGATAAAAAACCAGGGTATCAGGGTGTTGAGATTTGATGCGCAGATATTGCTGCATCATCGGTGTATGTTGCTTGGCAGTTTTCGATTTTGTTGTCATACTGGATATTTTAACTAAACTGATATAACAGCACATCATGGATCAGGAAATATTTCAGTTGGCACAAGATTTAGGCGTATTTTTGCAACAAAAAAACTGGAAAATAGCGACAGCTGAATCCTGTACCGGCGGCGGAATTGCCCAGGCGATTACCGATGTGCCCGGTAGTTCACAATGGTTTGATAGAGGATTTGTTACCTATAGCAACAAATCCAAAATGGATATGCTGGCAGTCAAATCTGAAACTTTAGATAAGTATGGGGCAGTGAGTGCGGAAATCGTTGTTGAAATGGCGGAAGGCTGTTTGCTGCGCAGTGAAGCAGATCTGACCATTGCAGTGAGCGGTATAGCAGGTCCGGGCGGAGGAACGCCAGATAAACCGGTGGGTACGGTTTATATAGGCCTGGCAATTAAAAATCGGAAAACTAAATGCCTTAAAAACTATTTTAGAGGCAATAGAATACAGATAAGGCAACTCACAATTCAAACAGCTTTAACGCTTGCCAACCAAGCAAAAAAAATACAATTAATGCACGACCAAAACTTTAAAAACCTGATTCTGGATTATCCAAGACAAGCACTCGCTTTTT
>CAYYSO010000038.1:0-16335 GCA_964474415.1 uncultured Methylomarinum sp.
TCAATTGCTGTGATAACGAGCTAAAAAAAGCCTTGCAACTGGAAGTTGATATTATCGGTGCACAAATTGATAAAGGTAATGACGTTTTAAAAAATCTAAATAGTCAGGAAACAGTTGGAAAATAATCGTAATTACTCGCCCGGTAGTCATTTAGCGGGTGTAGGGGGGAGTCGATACAAATAATCAATGAAATAAAGTTTTAATAACTTCCACAAGTCCTTATGGGGATGCGGATTTATCTGCATAGTGCGAATCTGTCGCCTCTATAATTCCGCACCCAACTGATCTTTCTATATTTATTTGGTGTTTGTTCCTAAGCGGCTAATTTTCGTTCAATATAGCGCTGTCTTTTTTTTGTGGTAATTTTATTCAGTTCGACCATGATCAGGCTGTCGATACAGTTGTTAAAATCCGGGTCAATATTAAAGTCGATGAAATGACAGCCTTTATCAGTGCATAACTCAACATATTGTTTATATAAGGTGGGGACTTTAACCCCCAGTTTTTTTAATTCACTATTCAATATTTTGAAGCTGGCTTTATAGTCATCGGTAAACTCGGATTCGGCAAATTGTCGGGATTGCTCGGAAATTATAAAAGGCGATCTCGCATCAGCCAGTTTCAGGTCACAGCCAAACTGTTGTTTATAAAAACTGATGATGACTTCTTTTGCCGGTTGTGGATAGGCGTTGCTGATGCTGACCGGCCCGAACAGGTATTTGATATCCGGCTGTTCCCGCAGGTAAGCGCCGATACCATACCATAGGTAATCCAGACTGCGTTGCCCCCAGTAGCGAGGTTGAACAAAGCTGCGCCCCAGTTCAATACTATACGGTAAATAACGTTGAAATTCAGGGTTCAGGTTGAACAGCGTATTGGTATAAAAACCTTTCACCCCCATGGTAGACATGATTTTATGACCTTCTCCAATACGGTATGAGCCGACAATTTCCAGGTCGTTGTCATCCCATAAGACCAGGTGGCTGTAATAGGTGTCGTATTTGTCCAGATCCTGAGACTTGCCTGTACCTTCATCCACGGTGCGGAATGTCAGTTCGCGCAGTCTGGCAATTTCCAGCATGACAGGGCAATCATCATGATACTGGTAGAGGAAAATTTTTTTACCGTCTTTGGTTTCACCCAGCAAGCGGGATTGATATAACGTTTTTTTCACTGCCTTGCTATTGACAGGATGAGCGATAGTTTCAATAGTATCAAACAGTGGTTTTTTTGCTTTTTTACCTAGATTCAGAACATGTTTACGAAAGCGTTGACTAAGTTCTTTATTGGATTCTTCGGTATTGGCAAAAGCTGTGTACGGAATGGGTAAGCCAACATTAAACTTCAGATCCTGGTTGTTTTTATTGAACATTTCCTCAACCAGCAGCAGAGTGCCGGCTGGTTTGAAAAGCATGGATGCCGCATAAAATAATGCAGAATTCGAGGCTTTGATATGGATTGGTAAAATAGGGGATTTAGATTTTTTGGCCAGTTTGATGAAACCGCTTTTCCATTTACCGTCGCGGACTCCCTGAGGAGTAATACGGGATACTTCTCCGGCTGGAAACAGGATGACGGCTTGTTCATTTTCCAGCGCATCCAGCATAGCTTTATAGGCTTTTTTATGCGATTTTTTTTCTGATAGTACGTCTACGGGAAGAAATACCGATTGTAATGGCTTCATATGCGACAGTACCCGATTGGCGACGATTCGGACATCGGGGCGAACAGAACGGATTAATTTTACTAAAGCCAGGCCGTCCAATGTGCCGATAGGGTGATTGGACACGATGACCAGACGGCCTTCAGAAGGAATGTTGTTGTAAGAGTCCGGATTGAGCTGATAGCTGAACTGGAAATAGTTCAGTAATTTGTCCAGAAAGGCAAAACCACGCAGATGCTGGTTTTTTTTTATGACCTGATTGAAGTCGTCTTCATGTAACAGCTTTTTTAATACTTTAAGCATTAATTTGCTGTCTTTGCCGATTTTTAGATCAGGATAGGTTTCACGTAAAATCTTTTCAGCATCGATCATGTGTGTTCCAGTGGCTTTATTGACTGGCTGAAATTGTATAAGAATAATATGTCAGAAATGTGAAGGGGAGAGGGAGTATTATGAAATCTGAAAATGTACTTATTTAGCGTTAAAGGTTCACATTCCTAAGTTAAGAAAGTATAGGGCAGGTGTAGGTGTGAATTCATTCACACTGGATGCTATAAGCTAACGACAATAAAACAGCTCAATTTAATGGCTGTGGTGTTAAAGACTGCCAAGCCACTGACTGATAACATTTATTAACCAAATGGGTTCATCAAGTGGTATATCATGGCCGGCAGTGTCATGTTGCTGATAATCTGTCTGCCAGATTTGCTGTAATGTCAGGCTGCAACGGTAGTTCACCAGTCGGTCGGCTTTACTGGCGACAATAAGTATGGGCGGATTGGGGTGTTGCGAAGTAATCGAGAATTTTGCCGCGGCCAGTAATTGATTTTTAGCGCTAGTTGCCGTAATGGGATACTGTTGTTGCCATTGTTGCCAGGATTTAATGAGCTCGCTGTCTTGTTGATGGCGGTTGGATATTAACTTTAATATATCCAGTTCCCGCTGGTGTCTTGAGTGAAAAAGCATTTTCATAATAGCAGGGTACAGTTGCCAGCGTAGTCGCTGATAAAATGGAGAACATGGACGCACGCTGGTGTTGATTAAAACTGCAGAGCTAATTTCGTCGGGATATCGGTTCATCCAGTCAATGGCAATCATACCGCCCATGGAAACGGCGATCAGATTTAGTTTATGACGAACTGGAATTTGTTGACGTAATGCATCGGTGAGGCCGGCAATCGTGTTTGGACTGGTGTGATCATGCAATCGACCGTTGCCGGGTATATCCGGAGTGTGGATCTCAGCGTCAGGGAAATATTGTTGCAGAATATTGCTGAATTCACCCCAGTGTCTGGATTCACGCAGCAGACCGCGAATCAGTACGAATTTGTTATGACTGTGTTTCATCATACCAGAGGTGTAGCGCCTGCTGTTTCATTTTCTGTATATGTTCCCCATCCAGCCATTGTTTATACGACAAGGTGGCATGTAACAGAAATTCCATTAACACAAGATGCCCTCTTAATACCCGGTTTATACGATGTGGTTTAATCGGGTGAAAGAGTCCCAGTGATTGTCGCAGTTGCAGCGGATTTTTGCGAATCCAGCGCCAGGACCCCATTTCCAGAGTTAAGGGTAAAAAGATATTGTCATCGCCTAATGATTGCAGATAGAGGAAATCCCAAAGATCACCGTGAGTCAGATAATGTTGCGATTGCGGTTCAAAGCGGTAATTCTGGTAAGGGTAGGTTTGCATAAACAGTTTGCGCAGACAATACACTTCACCCAGATGTTTAATGGGTTCAATTCGGCTTTTTGCATAGGGAAACCAGATCTGGTTGTGATGACCGAAACCGGAATGACAATCCAGTATCAGGCTGAAAGGGGTGGATAGAATTTCGTGTTTGATAAAATCACACAGGACCTGCGCTTCCATTTGCATCGGTTCGTTGGCTTTTCCGCGATACCAGGGCAGCAGTGGGGAAATTCGGTGGCCGCCTCCCAGCCAGACAGTTTTTTCATTGCTGTCAATGGGTGCATTGCGCATCAGATCAATACCCTGGCCATTGGCGCGAGTATGGTTGATCATGCCGACCGGGTTGATCAGGGGTAGTACATTAATACGTATCCGTTGCAGAATATCAGCCAGGGTCAGGTCCCAATGCAAGCGTTCCAGCAGGCTTTCCAGAAAGGCCAATACGACCTGTGTGCCGATACGTTCCAGGCCATGGACACCACCAACAAAAGTAATGCATGGCAAGTCTTTTGCCGTATTGCCCAGTGTTAAGGCATAAATTGGCAGTGTGGTATTGCCATAAGGTACATGATGGAGAACCTTGCCAGTTAAATTTTCATGATGATCACGATGAATGATGGCTTCAATTTGTTGAAGTTCCGGTAATCCTCTCAAGATTGATTTGCCGGGCATTGTGGTGTTCTGTTAGGCGCTAATCGGGCAATCATTTTAACCGATATTCAGGTATTGATTGTTACAGTTGTGTTGCAGCTATCGTTTTTTTTGTGGGGGTGGGCTGTATCGGTTGTCCAGTGCGTTGTCAATTTCGTCGGCGAGGGTCTCGATTGCTTTGCTGATGAGTTTTTTGGCTCCGCCCTTGCTTTCAATAATAAAATTACCAATCAGTTTGCCGTCACTGACTTTAATTAGATGTCCCATAAGATAGGCGAACAGAAAACTGGGTTTATGCAACCTGCCGACCAGCACATAATCTGCATTATAAAGTTTAGCCAGTTCAGCAGCGGCGTCGTGATGATCAAATAAATAGCCGAAGCCGCTGTTGGCTTGTTGTTGTGCAGTTTGGTCAATTGTTACGATGAGGTAACCGGCATTCGCCAGTTCCTGTTCCAGTATGGGTTTGATACTGGCGGTACGGACAAGCTCGGCTGGAATGCCGGGTTTGAGCGTGAGGTCTTTTAATTCAAAATCCAGAATGGCAATGCGCGTTTCAGCCCATGAGACAGAATTGATGCCAATAGCCAGAATTATCAACCAATTCTTTGCTTTAAACATTAAGAACGGTCATTTAGGTAGCTGGTAAAGAATAATCGATTTTAATAGTTTGTGAGAATGCATTAAAAGGTGCTCCAGGTCCAGTGATGCAGAGCGTGGGAATGATGGATGTTTCGATATTTTATTTGCAGCTACCTTATTCGGCCTTATTTTTATTGTTCAGTGCTGGATTTCCGGAACATAAAAAACAGCATTACGATAATAAACAACGCTGGTAGCAAGATTTTTAGCAGGCCAGATGATGATTTTTCTTCTTCCACACCGATTGCAAAAGGTAAATGGCTGTCCAGCTTTTCGCCTTCATGCATAATTGTGATATGGGCAAGATAATCTCCGGCGCCATATTTGCTGAAATCAACAGAGGCGTTAACTGTGCCTGATTTGATTTTTTTGGGCTCTTGATGAAAAATTCGGGCTCCGTCGGGTTCTTTAGTAATTTCAAATTCAACTGTTACATTGCGTAATTTGTGACCTTCATAATCAAAAACCAGGTTGGTAGGGCCAATGTTTGGAATGAATTGGCAATAACCGGTACCTTGAGTGAAAGTTGGTGTGTAAGCGGTAAAGTGGATTTTTTCAGTTCCCACTTGGATTCTGCAGTTGTCAATTTCATTGGCTGGGCCTCGGTGTGCATGAGCCGGGGGTGACAGAAGCAAGCCAAAGAATATGATTGCCGTAACAAAAATGATATCCAGCCATAGAGAATGAATATATGTGTTAGTGGAAATGTTTTTATAACTCATTTTCTTTACCTCTTTTTTGGTTATAGATATCGGGTATTGAAAAAACTATGCAAAAGAACCTAATGGTAAGTACAAATTAAAAAGGCCGGGAAGGAATTCAGTTTAATGGTATTCGTTAATGATGCATTTCCCCTGTTACCTATTTTTCGTCCGGCCACAACTACGGATTTCTATAGGTTGATTTTATGCCGATAACGGCGTTGCCTATATGATGTGAGTTTAACATGAAGGATGCGGAAGCTGAGCTGAAACAATTACATAGTTTGACTCTATGCCTGTTTCAGCGCCTCGGCAATAGAGCCTGCATTACTCTGCTTCCTCCTGCACCCACCATGCAGTCGCTGCTCTCGAAAAAAGCGGCTCGCTATAAAATCTGTAAACCAACTAATTTTTTAAGATTGATAAGAGCAATGTTAAAATTTTTATATCCACAGGATATATATTATGATCTTATTAGTCAAATATGCATTGTACTGAAACAATTTTGTTTTAGGGCTGTTGTTTATTCCTGAATATTTAATTCCTTGATTTTACGGGTCAGTGTATTTCTGCCATAACCCAGTAATTTTGCTGCTTCATGTTTTTTACCGTGAGTATGCTTTAGGGCGGCAGAAATTAATATTGATTCAACAACTGGAATGGACAGTTTGGCAATATCCTGTTGTCCTATTGCCAACTGCTGATTAATCCAATGTTCATAGGCTGATTCCCAGTTTTCTGGTTCGCTTTTATGGTTATATGTTTCTTGAGAAGTGGTTGTTAATTCCGGCGGCAGGTCTTCCATGTGGATTTCACGACCCGCAGCCATTACAGTCAGCCAGCGGCAGGTATTTTCAAGTTGTCTTACATTTCCCGGCCAGTCCAATGAGCTTAGGAATACTTCGGTTTCCGGTTTTAGCGTTTTAATTTCAGTGTTGAGTTCTTTAGCGCTTTGATGGAGAAAATGACGCATGAGCGGCCCAATATCCTGACTACGTTCTCTTAGCGGCGGGATGTGAATGCGAATAACATTTAAACGATGAAACAAGTCTTCTCTAAAACGGCCTTTGGTAACCAAAGTTTCCAGGTTCTGATGAGTGGCCGCAATAATCCTGACATCCACTTTAACGGATGAATGGGCGCCGATTGGATAAAACTCATTATCGGCCAGAACCCTTAATAGACGGGTTTGTAATTCGGCAGGCATATCGCCGATTTCGTCCAGAAACAAGGTGCCGTTATTGGCCTGTTCAAAACGGCCTGCCCGTCGCGCCTGCGCTCCGGTAAATGCCCCTTTTTCATGGCCAAATAATTCCGATTCCATCAGATCCTTTGGAATAGCGGCCATATTTAAGGCAATAAAGGGTTGTTGAGCACGGGGACTGTGGCGGTGCAAGGCTTTTGCTACCAGTTCTTTGCCGGTTCCAGATTCACCATTAATCAATACAGTGATATGAGAGCGAGCCAAACGACCTATGGCCCGAAAAACTTCCTGCATAGCAGGCGCTTCGCCAATAATCTCTGGCGTATCCTCTATGATGTCGGGAATATTTTGTTCAGATTTTGAATTTTGCTTGCTGTGGGAGCAAGCTCTGTGAACGATTTCCACCACTTCATTAATATCAAAAGGCTTGGGCAGGTATTCAAAAGCACCGCCATGAAATGCTGAAACAGCGCTTTCCAGGTCGGAATGTGCGGTCATGACAATGACAGGTAAAGTGGGAAAACGATGCTGAATGGTTTTAAGTAACTCCAGACCATCCATGCCGGGCATGCGAATATCGGTGATCAATACATCCGGTATATCCTTATTGAGTGCTGATAGTAGATCGGAAGCATTGGCAAAGCTTCGCGTATTAATGGCCGATTTTTGCAATGCCTTTTCCAGTACCCAACGGATAGACTTATCATCATCGACGATCCATGCCTTGTCAGGAATTTGCATGTCCATTCTCCAAAGGTAAGTAAATTGAAAATATCGTGCGTCCCGGTTCGCTGTTACATTCAATCAGTCCGTTATGCATGTTAATCAATGATTGGGCAATCGATAAACCTAAACCGGTTCCTTCGGCACGGCCTGTAATCATAGGATAAAATATTTGCCCCATTAACTCCGGTTTAATACCTGGTCCGTTATCAATAATATCGATTTTGATGCTGAGTTTGTAGTGTTTGCGGCCTATGGTCATATGTCTTTGAATGCGTGTTCTGATGATGATTTCGCCACCATCTTGAAAAGCTTGTACAGCATTTCTGACAATATTCAAAAATGCCTGAATTAACTGGTTCTGATCAGCAAATATTTCCGGAATGCTGGGGTCGTAATCCGCTGTCAATTTAATATTGTCTCTGGTTTCAGCGCTGACTAATTGTCTGATACGTTCCAATGCCTGATGAATATTCAGCCAGCATTTGTGTGCTGGTTTATTGGGACCGAGCATTTTGTCCATCAGTCCCTGAAGGCGATCAGATTCGGCAATAATAATTTGTGTGTATTCTTTTAATTCCGGATCGTTGAGCTCAAGATCCAGGAGCTGGGCAGCTCCTCGCAGTCCACCCAATGGATTTTTAATTTCATGAGCCAGGCCGCGGGCCAGCATTCGACTGGTGTTTTGTTGTGCCAGCAATTGTTCTTCCCGGGTAATACGCAGGTGTCTGTCAACTTGTTGCAGTTCCACCAGGATATTGCTTAATCGACCGTTTTCTACCATCGGAGTGGCGCTGAAATTAATAGTAATGCTTTGACCAACTTGGTTGAGAGGTAGTTCTCTGTTTACCAGAGGGTCGTGCATTTTCTGACATTGTTGAAGATTATGAAGCAACACAGAGTTAGATGACTTGAACAGGGTTTTAGCGGAATGACCGGTTAAATGTTTGGCGCTGTCTGCAAACAGTATCTCTCCCGCTGAATTAATATAGATTAGTTTCAGCTCGTTATTAAATAACAGGATCGCTTCATTGAGATGATCCAGAATTTTATTTAGATGGGGGTTTGATGAATGCGTCATATGGTAAATGAAATGCAAGTTATATACCAATAATTAAGGACTTAAGTTTAAAGGTGTATGATTATCCTGGAATTATGTAAAAAAGGCCTGCAGTGCGCCCTCCTGTTGCGACTTGTTTGCGGGGTAGGGGCGGATTTTTCCGGATTGGCGGGATGAATCCAGCCTGACACAAAATAGTTAATTAACCAGGAAAGATCAGTTGGGTGCGGAATCAAAGGCTTGTGCTAGAACCCATGATCCAACTGATTTTTCTAGGATTAAACTAGGGAAATGAAATTGTTGGTACGGCTTGCACAATTATAAGGCTTTGAAACGAAAAACGCCCCATTATGGGGCGTTTTTGTGTGTGAACAATGAGCTGCAGTCAGCTAAAATAGCTTACAAACTGTAGTACATATCAAATTCTACAGGGTGTGTGCTCATGCGTAAACGTTGAACTTCTTCGTTTTTCAGGTCAATGTACCCGTCGATTGCATCGTCGGTAAATACGCCGCCGCGAGTCAGGAACTCACGATCTTCGTCCAGCGCCTGTAAGGCTTCGTCGAAAGAGAAGGCGACTTGCGGGATTTCTTTTTCTTCTTCCGGAGGCAGATCGTATAAATCTTTATCCATGGCGTCGCCAGGATGAATTTTGTTCTGGATGCCGTCCAGTCCCGCCATCAGCATGGCTGCAAAACACAGGTAGGGATTTGCTGTTGAGTCACCAAAGCGCACTTCAATACGACGGCCTTTGGGGTTGTTTACAAAAGGGATGCGGATAGAAGCAGAACGGTTGCGTGCGGAATATGCCAGCATAACGGGTGCTTCAAAGCCTGGAACCAGGCGTTTGTAGCTGTTGGTTGAGGCGTTGGCAAAAGCATTCAATGCTTTAGCATGTTTAATGATGCCACCGATGTAGTACAGAGCCGTTTCAGATAGTCCACCGTACAGGTCGCCGGAAAACAGGTTAACGCCGTCTTTAGATAAAGACTGGTGAACGTGCATACCGTTACCATTGTCACCGACCAGTGGCTTGGGCATAAAGGTAGCGGTTTTACCGTAAGCATGAGCGATATTGGCCACAACATATTTCAGCCCCAGTACTTCGTCGGCTTTATTCACCAGGGTGTTGAATTTTGAACCAATTTCACACTGACCGGCAGTAGCCACTTCGTGGTGATGAACTTCTGTAGTTTGCCCCATTTCTTCCAGTACCAGACACATGGCGGAACGCATGTCCTGCAAGGAATCAACAGGGGGTACAGGGAAATAACCGCCTTTTACACCGGGACGATGGCCAATATTGCCATCTTCGTAGACTTTTTCAGAATTCCAGTTGGCTTCTTCTGAATCAACTTTGTAACCACAGCTGCCCATATCAGTATTCCAGCGGACGTCGTCGAATATAAAAAATTCGTTTTCGGGGCCGAAAAAGGCAGTATCGGCAATGCCGGTTGACTGCATGTAGGCTTCTGCGCGTTTAGCGATGGAACGAGGGTCACGTTCATAGCCTTGCATGTCTTTAGGCTCAATAATATCGCAACGCAGAATCAGCGTGTTGTCATCAAAGAAAGGGTCAATAGTGGCAGTAGAAGGGTCCGGCATTAAAATCATATCCGATTCATTGATGCCTTTCCAGCCGGCAACTGATGAACCGTCAAACATATTGCCTTCTTCAAAGGTATCTTCATCAATAGTGTGGGCAGGGAAAGTTACATGTTGTTCTTTGCCGCGGGTGTCACAAAAACGAAAATCAACAAATTTAATGTCATTTTCCTGGATCATTTTTAGAACGTTGTCTGCTGACATGAGTCAAGGTCTCCTAAAATCTAAATTATTGTTATAGGTCGTCAAATTTAAGCGCGTATAACCATAACACCAAATAGGATAGCGCGCTATAAAAAACAAAGCTTCCGGTCTTTGAGGGAATGACCGGAAGCTTTGTTGTTACTCTGAGCCTGTAAGGAATCTGTCTGTCTTGTGGATGATTAGAAAGTAACAATCATATCCATGGCAACTTGAACCTGGTCGTTTTTGGTGCCACCAAACGCTTTGCCGGCACCATTGGAATCAGCCCAATCGTAGCGAACTTCTGGACGGAATTTTAACCATTCAGTGGGGGCGTAATTTATGCCTGCTGAAATAGCATAGTAATTGCTGCCAAAAGAGTTTATGCGGGCACCGCGGTCGCTGAACCATTCAGCTCTCAAGCCGGCTGCCAATTGCTCGTTAAGGTCATAAGACAAATATTGATTGACACCGTACCAGTCAGCATCTTTACCTGGAGCATTCAAACTTTTCTGAGTTCCAAAATCATGTTGAAAAACATAATGTAATTTGTCGTTGAAATCATGTGAAAGGACAACGCTATACATAGTTCTGTTGGTGCTTGGAGCGCCCCAGTTAACGACTTCATCGCCACTGATCAGAGAAACTGCCAATGAAGTATTTTCATCGTCACTGGTCCAGTTGGCGCCACCTAGAAAACTCCAGTTGCCACCGCCGGCATTATTACGAAAATTATCCCAGCCATTAACTGCACCGCCGGATATCGACCAATTGTCGTTAACTTGGTAACTCAACAAGGCGCCAGTGTGGGTGAATGGTTCGCCATAGTTCATGGTGTAGGCGTGGGAATAGAAAAAATTATCTGGAGAAGTCACTACTTCATAACCGATAATGGTGTAGAAGCGTCCCACTTTTGCAGTAATGCCATTACCAATGGGTGCGTATATTTCTGCGTAGGCTTGTGGAAATGCAACATCATATTGATTAAAGGATTTATTGCCTGAAGAACCCAGGATTTGATTGTCCCAGCCGCCGGCTTGAGTTGAAGGTGCATCACTACCAAACAGAAAATCCACTCGTCCGCCAATATCCCAGTTTGAACCGCTGGTGGCAACGGCTTTTTCCAGGAATAGATAAGCCTGGTTTAATTGAAATTCGTTAACCCGATCTGTCCCAAATGGAACTGCACCGTTGCCACCGCTTGGGTTGCTGTGCGATGCATAGGTAATACCGGCATCGGCCCAGCCGCCTATTTCAATACCCCAGTCTTTTAAAGCCTGAGCGTTATTTATATTGGCGCCTGTTAATGCTTCAATGACGCCTTCTGCTTGTGCGTTAACGCCGGCAGTCAGAAGTGTACCGCTGATCAGCGGGAGTGCGATAAGTTTTATTTTCATTTAAATTATCTCCAGTATAAAGTCTGTTTTATATAAGCAATTATCAAGCCATATTTTAACTCTTTGATTTATGGGTGATTGAATTGTAACGATAGGGCAACTAATGTTGTTTTTGGGTCACGATGGTGCGAAATTGCATATTTTTGGTGCGTTTTTGTATGATGTAGGAGTCTTGTTGAGTAATAAATAATGCATTTTTCAAGGGATAACTTTAATGTTTACTTGTACCAACATGAATAGTAGTAACTTTTTCATAATCATGAAGACCATGAAAAATAAAGAGATTGAATATTGATTTGTTGCTGGACGACAACAATGGAAAGCTTTACTAGCTTTAGTTTGTTGTGTAATAGGTAGAATGAAAATAGTGCACAGATGATTTGTGCGCACCAAGATGGTGCATATTGTTTTGGTTTTGCTTTGTTATTAAGTAAAAGTTATTTATTAAACAATGGGTTGTTGCTATGGCATGTATAGTGCTTGCTTAACATGAGTGAGGAACTTTGTTGTAAATTTCTTTTTTAATTTAAGGTGTTGATCTATGAAATTAATAACTGCTGTTGTTAAGCCCTTTAAACTGGATGATGTGCGAGAAGCTTTATCTGATATTGGGGTGTCAGGGGTAACCGTCACCGAAGTCAAAGGTTTTGGTCGTCAGAAAGGGCATACGGAACTTTACAGAGGAGCAGAATATGTCGTTGATTTTTTACCCAAGGCAAAAATTGAAGTCGCTATTGCCGATGATCAGGTGGAAAAAGCAGTAGAGGCCATCGCTAATGCGGCGAATACCGGAAAAATAGGTGATGGCAAGATTTTTGTGACAAGTCTTGAGCAGGTTATTCGTATCAGAACCGGTGAAACGGGCGAAGAAGCATTATAAAAATAATAACGGGAGAGATAAGTGGAAAACTTAAATAAATGGGTTGAATTGAGTTATGCACTGGATACGTTCTACTTTTTGATGAGTGGGGCGCTGGTGATGTGGATGGCGGCTGGGTTTGCCATGTTGGAGGCAGGCCTGGTAAGAGCAAAAAACACGACAGAGATTTTAACTAAAAACGTCGCATTGTTTGCGATCGCTTGCATTATGTATATGTTGTGCGGTTATAACATTATGTATCCGGGTGAGGCAGTCAACAGCATATGGCCGGGCGTCAGCTTTTTACTAGACTCTGATAATTCGTTGGAAGATGTGCTGTCCAGTAAGGGTGAAACCTATTACTCAGCAATGTCGGATTTCTTTTTCCAAGTCGTATTTGTTGCGACCGCGATGTCTATCGTATCTGGAGCTGTGGCTGAGCGGATGAAGTTGTGGGCTTTTCTGGTGTTTGCTGTCGTCATGACGGGTTTTATCTATCCAATGCAAGGGTTTTGGAAATGGGGTGGTGGTTTCCTAGATGAATTAGGCTTTCTTGATTTCGCAGGTTCCGGTGTTGTGCATCTGTGTGGCGCGACTGCTGCATTTGCAGGTGTTTTGTTATTGGGAGCCCGTAAAGGTAAATATGGCCCCAATGGTGAAGTTCATCCCATTCCAGGTTGTAATATGCCTTTAGCGACATTAGGAACATTTATTTTATGGTTAGGATGGTTTGGTTTTAATGGCGGTTCTGAGTTAAAAATTTCTGATGTTGGGGAAGCCAATGCAGTCGCAATGGTTTTTGTTAACACTAATGCCGCCGCTGCGGGTGGTGTAGTTGCTGCATTGTTGACATCGCATTTCATGTTCGGTAAAGCCGATCTATCTATGGTATTGAACGGCGCTTTAGCGGGCCTGGTTGCTATTACTGCTGAACCTTTGACACCAACACCGTTGGTGGCAACTCTTATTGGCGCTGTTGGTGGTGTTATTGTGGTCTTTTCAATTGTAACGATGGATAAATTTAAAATTGATGATCCTGTGGGTGCTATTTCTGTGCATGGTGTAATCGGTACCTGGGGATTGTTGGCTGTTTGTATTTCAAATCCCGATGCAAAATTGTTAGCTCAATTAATCGGAATTGCCACTATTTTTACGTTTGTGTTCGTAGCCAGTTTTATTACCTGGTTTGTGATTAAAGCTGTGATAGGTATTCGCGTCAGTGAAGAAGATGAATATCACGGAGTGGATTATTCTGAATGTGGAATGGAAGCTTATCCGGAATTTACTGATACCAGTAAAGGATAATTTTTAAATCAAATCAAAAAAAGAGACGGGCGCTTATGCGCCCGTTTTTGTATTCCAAAGGCACTGTTCTGGTGCAATTAATTACGTTGTTAATTGTATGTTTTCGCATAATTATTTATCATTGCTGCAGGCTTGATTTTTAATAATGAACTGAGGATGACATGAAATTAATTACCGCGATTATCAAACCATTTAAATTAGATGATGTAAGAGAGGCATTGTCTGAAATTGGTGTAGCCGGTGTGACGGCAACAGAAGTTAAAGGTTTTGGTCGACAAAAAGGCCATACAGAGCTTTACCGGGGAGCGGAGTATGTGGTTGACTTTTTACCTAAAGTGAAACTGGAAATTGCTGTTACTGAAGACGTTGTTGATCAGGCCGTGGAAACTATCGTAAACACCGCTAATACCGGAAAAATTGGCGATGGCAAAATATTTGTTTCTGATCTGGAACAGGTCATTCGGATCAGAACCGGGGAAACCGGTGAGGATGCAATCTAAAAGCTGAGAATTTATAAGGGTAAATGATTATTGTCGAAGTTGTCAGTTGTTACCGACAACAGTGATCGTACTCGTTTTATTTTACAAAATTTGTCCAAGTTATTAAGGATATTTGCTTTAGAAAGCAGACCTCAAAGAATAAGTGATAAAAACAATGAGTTTAAAAATTAATAAAAAATTACTGTTTGCCTTGATGTGGTTACCGGAGTTGGCTTTAGCTGATCAATTGAATCAGGCTAATACCAGTTGGGTGTTAACATCTACAGCCTTAGTATTGTTTATGACAATTCCAGGCCTGTCTTTATTTTATGCCGGTTTGGTAAGAAGCAAAAATGTGTTATCGGTATTGATGCAATGTTTTGCCATTACCTGTCTGGTGTCACTGTTATGGCTGGCAGGCGTGTACAGTTTTATTTTTGCCGATGGCGGCGAATTACAGAAATTTATTGGTGGAGCGTCAAAAGTATTTATGCCGGATTTGGGAACTGGCAGTTTGACTGGAGATATTCCTGAAACGGTCTTTTTTATGTTTCAGATGACTTTTGCCATTATTACACCGGCTTTAATTGTGGGTGGTTTTGCTGAAAGGATGAAGTTTTCGGCGATGCTTTGGTTTAGCGCCTTATGGTTGATTATCGTTTATATGCCAGTTTGTCACTGGGTATGGGGTGGCGGTTGGTTGGCTGATTTGGGGGTTAAGGATTTTGCCGGCGGCATAGTGATTCATATCAATGCCGGTGTTGCGGCGTTGATTGCTGCGTTGGTATTGGGGGCGCGTAAAGGTTTTCCAACGACAGCAATGCAACCGCATAATATGACTATGGTGGTTAGTGGCGCCGGTATGTTATGGGTCGGCTGGTTTGGTTTCAACGGTGGCAGCGCCCTGACTTCAGATGGGTCTGCAGGTATGGCTATACTGGTAACGCATATTGCCGCTGCCGCCGGATCTTTAACCTGGATGACCATCGAATGGATACGTTTTGGCAAGCCCAGTGTATTGGGTATTGTCACCGGGATGGTGGCCGGGTTGGGTACCATTACTCCAGCCTCTGGCTTTGTTGGACCGGCAGGCGGCTTATTTATTGGGATCACGGCGGGAGCAGTATGTTTTTATGCGACACAATTTATTAAACGTGTGCTGAAAATTGATGATTCACTGGACGTATTTCCAGTGCATGGCGTAGGTGGAATAGTCGGTTCGGTGTTGACTGGTGTTTTTGCCGCTAAAAGTTTAGGCGGACTGGGGCTGGATGGTGTGAGTATTGCGGATCAGGTGAGTGTACAGGTATTAGCTGTGCTGGTTACTGTCGTCTGGAGTGCGCTGTTCAGTTATATCATTTTAAAGCTGATCGATAAATTCATTGGTCTCAGAGTGAGCGCTGATGAAGAGGTTGAAGGGCTGGACATCGTGCTGCATGAGGAAACCGGATATCATAATTTGTAGAGAGGTGGCAAAGAAGCGCTGTTCAATCCGAACAGCGCTTGATTCTTTAGAATTAATGTAACCATGTCCACAAACGGTAAAACATCAGGGTGACGATAATGGTTAATGCACCTTTGATAAACTCCTTGTGTTCAATAATTAATTGTTTGATTTGTGTAATCAATGCAATGGATATTTCCTGATAAAGCAGGAAGCAACCCAATAAAAATACAAAAATGCCAAAACTACGTTTTAAATAACGGCTGTCAATTATTTTAGCTAGATGGCTGCCTATAAAACTGCCGCTGACAGCGCAAACAGTAACCAATATTGTTAAATCCGAATCAATATTCATTTGCCTGGCGTGGCCGGCCAAAGCAGCTAGAGATTGCAATACAATAATGAACAACGATGTGCCTATCGCGGCCTGAATCGGTAGACCGGCCAGCAATGTTAGTGCCGGAACCAGTAAAAAACCACCACCTACACCAATTAAGCCAGTCACTAAACCCACCAGAATACCATCAAACAGAATAGCCGATACCGGCAGGGTTAACGGGCAGAAACTATCGTTATATTTTTTTTCGACTATCTTGCTACCCTTGTTACGAATCATGGCAATTGATGCAATCAGCATGACCACGGCAAATAGCACCAAAAGGATTGGATCTGGAATATAAGCGGCAAGACGACCGCCAATAAAAGCTCCAAGCATACCCGCAA
>CAYYSO010000039.1:0-16334 GCA_964474415.1 uncultured Methylomarinum sp.
GATCAGGTCGCCGCTTGATTCAATTCTACGAAACACCAGATTTGACAATAACTCCGCGGCGAAGGGCGCATAGCAAGCTATATAACCGTAACTACAACACGAAAGACGGACAAAAAGACAAGCGAGTTGTCGAAGTTATTTCGTGCATGTTCCTAAGTTAAGCCTTTTATTGTTAAAACGAGAAACAGGTATAGTACACACCGCGTATCTTGATAGCGCTCTGGTACGCGATGCGTACTAGAGCTACACAAGAGAGGTTTTTGCTTAACTTAATGATCGCGAGGTTAAAGCATAGGTATTTATACCTAGGTAATCGCACGAATAGAAAAATTTATTTAATTTTTTTAGAATTAAGATGTATTTAAGATTTACTTGTCAGCTAATGGAGATTTCTTAAAGAAGATAGATAACCACAGGAACAGGAAGACAACCGCAGGTTAACGAGCGAGATTATTGAAATGAACATAATCAAAACTGTATTGGAATTTTTAATCGAGTTAATAGAGATTATTCTGATAGTGGGGTTAATTGCAAGTGTAGGTATATCATTTCCGGTAAATGCGGAAGAACAAGGGGGAATCGTCGTACTACGTGAAGTGCCGCAACGCTCCGCCATAAGACCCTCAGTTGTGCCCGGCAAACCGCTAGTTGTGGACACATCCCCTGACGATGAAGTAATCAACGCGGTAAGCACTGACAAACTATCAGTTCCAACAACGCCTCTCAATCAATTGACTGAACTGGATGAAAAAGCTTTTGCAGGAATCAGCAGCAACATACCTCAAGATATTAATATCAATACCAGTAGCAGTACTAATAATATCGCATCCCAGGTCAGAGGGTCTGGCATTAGTTCAAATCTTGTTCAGTCAACACAAAGAATAAATTCTGTTTTAGGAAGAGCAGGCGGAGTATCCATTGCCAATAATGTCCGCCGGGCAACTTCTTCGATAGGCGGCTCCATTAACAGGGCAACCGGTTTTTTATCCACTAAATAAAAAAATGAGAGAGAATTATGTTGCCAGTTAGAACTTACACACTATTCATCCTGCTAATGACTGGTTTGAACTGTAATGGTGCGATTGCTGCTGAATTACTGCTGCCTCCTGGGTTTATTACTCATTCTACGATTGATGGCGATGTTATCGGTTCCGATAAAGATAACAATGGCGTGTTGACAGTTAATATTGCTTCGGGTGAGCAAAACAATCAAATCAACAAGGGAACTTTTGCATTAAATCTGCAAGACGGTATTGCCAAAACAGATATTAATATTCAGCAACGTATTGAAAATAATCAGTTAATAGTTCCCAGTCAGGCAAAAGCACAAATTATCAACAATAGTTTTACTAATTCAGCAGGCTGGATTGCTGTCAATCAGGCCAGTGGCCTGGCCAATGCACAGACTAACACATTTAATTTTAGCGAAGGTAGCCAGACCTTAACAAGTACGACGATAACACAAACTATAACAGGCAATTTTAAACCACTGGCTGTACTGCCGGTTATTAACAGTACAGTCGATACAGAATTGGGCATCAATGGGGGGGTTCTTGCAGACAATGTTTTGCAGGAAACGCTCTCTGGTGAACAACCGCCGATTGATGGCGGCGTACTCCGGACGCAACGGGCAATATCGGTCGAGGATACTGCATTTAGTGGCGCTCGCGGGTTAGTCCAACTTAATCAATCGGCGGGATCGGGCAATCGCTCGATCAATAACTTCGCACTACGGGTCATAGTAGATGCGAAACTTTAAACTCTGAGGAGATATATTATGAAACATTTAATCAGAAAATCAAGTATTGCGGTTGCTGTAGCCTTTGCGCTGAGTTCTTCTGTTGTATGGGCAGAAGGTGACAGTAGTAGCAGTAGTGATCCAACCGATTCGTCCATCAGCACCTACAATGACACCAGTGTATCCTTGTATAAAGATATCAGTGTATCCAAAGATTTGTCTTTAGATGGAACTGTAGATATCGTCGGTAAAATTGCGGTCAATTCAAGTGCCATGGCTGTTGTTGATAACAAGCAGTTAAATTACGACAACTATGTCGATATGCCAGATCCTGACTTTAATGCAACAACAGGAGATATTACCGGCAATGCCGGCAATCTGGGCGTCAACGTAACTGCCGGTGAAAACAACCAGCAGGATAATGCTGCCGCAATTGCCACCTCCGATGCATCGTTCGTTCTGGGTTCTACTGATGCTGAAGTTTTCGTACATCAATCATTGTGGAATAACGAACAACATGTAACCGGAGCGACATTTAATGCAACAACCGACGTTAACGGTAACACCGGCAACGTCGGCGTTAATGTCAGTGCCGGGGTCAGCAACCTGCAAAAAAACAATCTGGCTATCGCAACCGGCGTTTCCGGTCTTGCTGAAGCCAGTTCTGCAACACTGCAGGAAACCACCGGTATTTACACAACACTTGAAGGTGCTATCGGACCAGGCGGTATAACTCCAGTTACTTATACCTCTACTCTAGTCGGGGTAGCCGGAAATACCGGCAACACAGGAGTTAACCTGGCAACAGGCACCAACAACCTGCAAGCTAACAGCTTAGCTATTTCTGCTGTATTCTAAAATAGCTAGTTATTAGCTAAAACTAAAGGCCCCGGTCATATTGACCGGGGCTTCCTTACTGGGCAAGACAAGGACTCTTATGCGCAACAGTATTCAAAAAAAAATATTGGCCCGGTTTTTGTGGATGTTCGCCACATTCTTCTTTCTGTTGCAGCCCTCATGGGCAGCTGATATTGCTTTGGGAAACATACTCCCCGGAAGCGGTGTCATTTATAAAAAAATTGTCAGTATCCGCGAACGGCGTTACCTTAATCTGGTTCCTCAACAAACTGATTTCAGCTGTGGCGCTGCAGCCCTGGCAACTATTCTAAAATACGCATACGGCCGAAACATTACCGAACAATCCGTGTTAATTGATTTATTTAAAATAAGCAATCCGGAAATAGTGCGTAGAAAAGGTTTCTCATTACTGGATGTCAAACGTTATGTACAATCTATCGGCATGCGCGGCCGCGGTTATCAACTTTCAGTAGATAAGCTCGAAAAAATTAAAGTCCCCACTATCGTACTGCTGGATTTAAAAGGCTATAAACACTTCGTAGTTCTGAAAAAAGTGGTTAATAACCAGGTTTTTATTGCCGACCCGGCGCTCGGCAACAAAATTTACGATCTTAATGATTTTGCCGGTATGTGGAACGGCGTTGTTTTTGCGGTTATCGGCGCCGGTTTTGATCGACATTCAATTTTATTAAACCCTGATCCGCCTTTAACAGCCAAAAAACTGATGCCGACTTATCGCACACTCACCAATGCTGAATTGCTGGACTTCGGATTTACCAACGCCGACCTGTTCGCCTTTTGATGAGGGCCGGCTGATGTTTCCATGCAATCTCAAAAAAAATTGCCGAAATATCAGCCGAATTTTGTTGACTATCAGTCTTTGTATGCCGGGTGCACCGGCACACGCCGAATTCCCGGACGTAGGTGTTTTTGCTAATGCTGTCGAAGTGGATGATAGCGAGCTGGAGCAAATGCGCGGAAAATTCGTCAGCCCCGGGCAAATTACCTATTTTGGTGTCGAGATGCAAACCCAATGGCAAACAGGTTCCGGTGAAGTCCTGTCTGCCGGTATGAAAATGGATATGAGCTTCCCAGATGCGGCTGATGCCACACCTGTAGTCAACCTGGTGCCCACGGTTTCAATTGCCGCAGCGCCTGCTAAAAAAGATGAAATAGACTTCAAAACGCCCGTGCAACCCGGACTTACACCGGGTCCGGATACCACAATCAGTAGTAGCGGTTTAAATAATATTACCGGGGTTGTCCAGAGTATTCAGGCGGGAGGGGATAACAATCAGATCACTAATACTCTAGAAATGAATGTCATCATCCAGTCCAGCTCTGAAAATAACACGACAACACCAGTCACATTAAGCCTCACACCGTTTTCCACCCAGACGATCACTGATAACGGCTCTGTCGCTCTTGCAGGCGTCAGTGAAAACAGCATCCAGACTTATAGTTATGTTCCAAATCAGGGTGAAATTATTCAGCGTATTAGTGGTGTTAATGCAGGAGGTGGTGTAATTATGCAAAGTGTCCGCGTTATTGGTAATCAGCACAAAATTGTAAATACAATGACAATAACAGCCAGTTTTCGCGCTGTCAGCAGTACCTTTAACAACTCGACTCTGTTGAGTTTTGCAAACTTTTTCTAACCAGGGGGAAGCATAATAAATAACATATACTCCCATAAATTTCACATAGTAAAGCCCTGCATTTACGATATATTGCTGGATTTCACTAAACCCAGCCGCATCACAGTTTTTAAAAACAAAAAACAGAGGGGCTTAAATAATTATCCAAGCCCGTTAAATATCTTTCTGATTTAAATAAGTTTAATTCCAATTTATGCTATTATTCAGGCCATCTTGTAAGTATTTCTACTTATTGCTCATTTATTTTATACAATGAATAATAAAGCTGCCTAACCTGAATCAAGGCTATGAAAACAAAAATAAACCCGATATTTCCCGGTATGCTGCTGATTTCATCGACTGTCATGGCGGCTGAGGCGACAAAACCTGAAACCGAAGTACTGTTATTACGTAAGCAGCTTGAGCAATTAAAAGCCGGTTACATCCGTCAAGCCAAGGCTATCAATATGCTTGAAGGGCGTCTCAGGCAGCTCGAAGGCGGCAAGCGTCCCGTTGTTGCTAAACGCCCCCTACCCAAAAAACAACAACCAGCGCCTAAATCTACAGTAGCAAAAACTCAACAGCCCACTCAAGCAAAAGCCGCCGCCAAAGAAGAAAAAATCGTTAAAAAAGCGCCACGCACAACAAGCGTTAATGCTTTGTTAAGCGAAGAGCATACTCTGTTCGGCAATCGTTTTACTTTTGAAGTTGGAACCACTTACTCCCGCTTCAGTCGGGCTCAGATCAACTTAAGCGGCTTTCTGGCTCTAGATGCCATATTCCTTGGCAGAATCGACGTCAGTGAAATTGAATCGGATGTCGTGACTGTTGACATGACCGGCCGTTACGGACTCACTGACCGGATACAAATTGATTTTAATGCACCATTTCTCTATCGCAACAGCAACTTTTTTAAGGGCAATGTTGGTGGTGCAACTGCTGGCGGCGCCGAAGGGGATGTGACTCTTGACCCGGAGCTGGGCGATGTCAGCCTTGGTGTTTTTTATCAAGCCGTTCCGGAAAGTGCTGCCTGGCCTGATATAGTATGGAATGTGAGAGTTAAAGCGCCAACCGGCACCGAACCCTATGGAATTGGTACCAGGGAACTTGATAACGGCTTGATAGTTCCAGAATCTTTGCCTAGCGGCAACGGTGTATGGGCAGTCTCTTCCGGATTTTCTTTCGTCAAAACAGTCGATCCGGCCATTTTATTCGCCAATATCAATGTCTTCCATAACTTTATCACTGATTTCGACAACATTGGCGGAGATACTCCCACGCCGGGCTCAATAGATTTAGGCAATGCCTATCAGTTTGGTTTTGGTATGGCTTTTGCCCTTAATGAACGACTCAGCATGAATTTTTCCTATACCCAACGATTTACCGACAAAGCCAGACAAAAAGCTCAAGGCGGCCAGTGGCAATCAATTATCGGCAGCGATGCTAATGTTGCCACCCTGAATGTGGGAGCTTCCTTTGCATTATCCCAACAATTAACGCTGGTAACTAATGTTGGCATCGGGTTAACAACAGATGCACCGGATGTTCAATTGGGCTTTAAATTGCCTTATCAATTTTAGGAATACTGGAAAGTGTTAATAATCTCTGCGATCCAGGTTTTTGCTGATTTATAAAAGGCCCGTACATTTACCAGGCAAACACACATGTTTTGGTCATAATATTTCAGCTTTCATTGCCATTATAATAAGCGTATTGAGACTATCAGCCTGCATTTTTTCCATAATATGCGCTCTGTGAACATCAACAGTGCGGTTACTGATCCCCAGTATTTTAGCGGTCTGTTTATTGGAATGATTATTGACTATGAGCATGAAAATCTCCTTTTCCCGGGGCGTTAAATGTGCATATTTTTCAAATATATCTCTCTTTTTTTTAACTTCAGGCCAGGTAACTACTAATTGCTCAACCATTTCATTAATGCGTTCTAACAACACCTCAACATCAAACGGCTTTTCTAAAAAATCCACCGCTCCGGCTCTGAAAGCTTTTGAAGAAACCGGAATATCTGCATGGCCACTGAGAAAAACAATGGGGATCTCACTGTTCATTTTTACAAGTTCATCTTGCAGTTCCAACCCGCTCATATAAGGCATGCGCATATCAAGAATCAGGCATCCGGGTTGTGTCGGATCAAAGTGTTCTAAAAATGCGGAGGCGGAATCAAAACTTTGCACCTTTAATCCAGTTGACTCTATTAACTGAGCCAATGAGTCCCGGATAGAAAACTCATCATCAACCACAAAAATAGTTATATCCTGTTTATCCATTTCCTTAGCTATTCTCCGTAACCGGCAATGTAAAATAAAAAGTCGTGCCTTTGCCCTTACTGCAGTTGAACCTCAATTTACCGTTGTGGGAAGCGATCAGGGATTGACAAATAGACAGCCCCATGCCCATACCTGAATTTTTAGTGGTAAAAAAAGGGGTAAAAATTTTCCCCTGCTCTGCGTCATTAATGCCTGCGCCGTTATCCTTTACTCTGACTTCTATTTCCCTGGTTTCCAGAAAATAGGTCTGAATGGATAATTGGCGTTGTATCGTTTTGGGCAATCTGGCCAATGCATCAATACTGTTTTTAATCAGGTTCAACAAAACCTGTTCAATCTGTATCGCATCGGCCGATATAAAAGGCAGAAAGTCGGCCAGCTCAAGTTTATATTCAATATTAAATTTTCGACAGTCATCAGTGGCTAAATCAATAGCATTCTGAACCAATCCATTGATATCAACCGTTGACCGATGCACTGTGCTTGAAGAAATAAACTCCCGCATACGAGCAATAATCTTACCTGCTCTAAGCGCTTGTTTTTCGGTTTTCTGTAAAATTTCCTGCAAGGAAATCAGATTAAGTTTATCAGTTTTTAACAGTCGCAGGCTGACTTGACAATAAGTTGCTATTGCAGTTAACGGTTGATTCACTTCATGAGCAATTCCCGAAGCCATTTCCCCCATCAACCCCATCCTCGTCACATGAGCAAGTTCATTCAGATGTTGTTTATCCTGCAGTTCTTTGTATTTACGCTCACTTACATCCCTAATCATGCTGGTAAAAAAATACTTGCGGCCTATTTTGTATTTGGAAATAGATATATCTATAGGTATCAGTGAGCCATCTTTCCGCCGACCTTCAAGTTGCCATATTTTGCCTGTAATTTCAGTCTGGTGCCTACCTAAATAATTATGAAAAAAATTGTTTTGTAGTTCTTTCTGCGGTGAGGGGATAAGTTTGTTTACATTGTAACCAATAAGCTCATTGGCTTGATAGCCAAAAATTTTACTAACGGCAATATTGAGGGATTCAATAATCCCGCTTTCATTAATGGTTAAAATACCCTCCACCGCCGCATTAAATACGGAATTAAGCTTTGCTTCTCGTTCTATGAGTTGCTGTTTGGATTTTTTAATTTCACTGATATTCTCTTGTAATTTTTTATTTTTCCTGAGTAATTCAGAAGTTTGATCACATATTTTTTGTTTCAACTGCTCATTAAGCAGATAAATTGCTTTTTCCACTCGCCTTTGTTCGCTAATATCCTGAAACGTCAAAAAAAATTCATTTTCGAAACTCTTTGTATGACTACAATACCCTTGGCAAGCTACATTAATGAAGTGTCCATTTGTTTGTTTGATTCTGAACTCGATGCTTTGTTTGTCGGCGGGATTTAAAAGCTGTTTAAAAAATAAATAAAAACTGTCCTGATCCTCGACATGAATATATTTAGCCTGCTTAGTCCCTTGTAACTCAATTTTAGAGCAGGCAAACAATTCACAGGCAGTCTGATTTGCATCAATAATATAGCCTTGATTATTCAGGATTAAAAAACCTATTGGAGCGCAATCATACAGCTTTTGGTAGCGATTACGAGAGCTGAGCAGCTCTTCATTCTGAAGTTCCAGTTCAACATGACAGGCCTGGAACTCATATACCAGTTTCTGTATTTCTGCCCGGGCGATATTAATGGGAGATTTTTCAAGCAGCGCTTCTGTTTGTTGAAGCAAAGTGTTATGAGGACTCTCGCTATTTTTATTAATGCTCATATTTCTGAACCATAAAATAACTTCGACGTTTTAGTTATTATGAGCTCTTTGTGCCACATCTTCTATAACTAATAGAACAATCATTTCTCAAAAACAACTGCATTACCAGTTTTAACTGTAGCTCACCATGAAGCTGAACTTTTAATCGCTAATATTTTGGAACGCTTGTGGAATAAATGAACCAACAGACTGGCATAAAAACATTACTGCAAATCACTCAGTATTTCAAAAGGTACTGATATTGCAATTTCAGGCATCTACCAGGGCTTTTCATTTCCGAAAAATAATGTATAATGCCGATCTTCAAAGTGGGTGCTTAGCTCAGCTGGGAGAGCATCGCCCTTACAAGGCGAGGGTCGGGGGTTCGATCCCCTCAGCACCCACCACTTAAACTAATTCTGAAAAACAACCTGCTTTTTATAGCCTGCTAAGCTATTTGGTTTATTGGAGCAGTCTTTAACCTTCCTCGTGTTCTTTTTCCCCATCCATTTCTGCTGCCATATCAGATATTTCCTTTAATCTGGCTACCACTTTATAATTAATACTTTCTTCCGGATAATTGTCGTCCTGATCTATTTCGCCGGCTTTCTGACCCATTAACAGCTCCAGTGTCTGGTTGACGGTGGAGACTCTGTAAATGGCAAACTGACCTTGCTCCACTGCATCGATAACCTCCTGCTTCAACATCAGGTTATGCTGATTTGACGCTGGAATGATAACAGCCTGTTGGCCATTTAAGCCCCGTGCCTGACAAAGACTAAAAAAACCTTCAATTTTTTCATTGACCCCGCCAATTGCCTGTACTTCGCCATATTGATTGATGGAACCTGTGATGGCAAAAGTCTGTTTGATCGGAATGCGAGTCAATGCCGAAACCAGGCAACATAATTCGGCCAATGAAGCACTGTCTCCATCGATATAACCATAGGACTGTTCAATGGCAATACTGGCTGATATAGCCAGTGGAAATTTTTGCGCATAGCAATTCCCCAGATAACCGGTCAGGATCATGACACCTTTGGAATGAATGGCCTGCCCCAGTTCGGCCTCCCTTTCAATATCGACGATACCTCGCGAACCCGGGTAAACTGTAGCGGTAATGCGCGCAGGTGCACCGAAACTGCTGCCACCCACTTCCAGAACAGTCAAACCATTGACCTTGCCTATAGCCTCACCTTGAGTATCAATCAGAATGGTGCCTTCCAGCATTTCCTCCAGAATTTCTTCAGCTATACGTCCATTTCTGGCTTCTCTGGATAATAGCGCCAATTCGATCTCAGCTTTATCAATAATATCAGTATCATTTTGTGCTGTTAATAAATCGGCTTCACCAATAATTTCCAGCGAATCATTAATTCGTGCAGACAAGCGATTCTGGTTTTCAGCAAGACGACAACTATGCTCGATTAAACGCAAAACAGCCGCATTGGTTAACGGTTTAGCACCGATGTCTCTGGCCTGTCTGCTCATTAAAACGGCAAATTGCGCTATGCTGTCATCCGAACGTTTAATGTGACTATCAAAGTCGGCTAATACCCGAAACATCTCGTTAAATTCGCTGTCTAACTCTTCCAGCAAATAATAAATATCGCGTGAACCTACCAGAATAATTTTTACATTTAACGGAATGACTTCCGGCTTCAAGGTAATGGTATTGATTCCCAATTCGGAATAGGGTGATTCTATTTCAATACGAGCGGATTTTAGCGCTCTTTTCAATCCTTCCCAGACAAACGGGTAAGTCAGTAATTTTTCAGCATCCAAAATCAAATAACCACCGTTGGCTGTATGCAGTGAACCCGGGCAAATACGCCGGTAATTGGTAATCAAAGTACCTTGATCACTGATATATTCAATACGACCGAATAGATTCTGATAAATAGGGTGGGGCTCGTAAATAACCGGCGCGCCGCTGTCCTGTTTGCAGTCCACCAGAATATTAGGCATGTATTGTTCTGTCAGTAACAGCCGCCTGGAGGTAATATCCACATTATCCTGAGCTCTGGAAGGCATCAGAAAATCACCAATAGTCCCACTCAGGTTTTTTTTCAACTCCATTAAATAAGTAATGACGTCATCAATATTCTGATACTTGGCATTCAATTCGACAAATAAAGGCTCGATAGCCTGACTGATGGTGTCATTATCCAGCTGTTTTATTTCCTCCACCATAGCTCTTCGCCATTGCGGTAATTCCAGTAATACATCACCCAGATATTCTTCAAGTTCCTCCGTATGCTTGTGAAATTCATCACGTTCCGATTGAGGCAACGAGGTAAACTGTTCTTCATCCAGTGACTTATTATCTCTGACCGGCAAAAAGGTAATAGCCTCACTATCCCTGTACAAAGCCACATTCATGGATCTGGATTTTTCATCAACCAGATCAATCGCTTTGTTATAACGTTGATTAAAACGTCGTTCGATAGCGGTTTTTTTTTGTTGATAGGTTGGATTTTCAAATGCGGCTGGAAAAGTTGCCAACAGATTATCAATCAGCTTTTCAACATCCTTGCCAAACATATGCCCCTGACCTGCCGGTAATTCTATCGAAACCGGCTCACGATTATTTTCAAAATTCTCTACATAGGCATAAGATGGCGGGGCCTCCTGCTGCTGCGCATGTCTGTTTAAATGATCAGTAATCATTGACAGGCGACCGGTACCCGGCTCGCCCATAACATAGATATTGTAGCCGGGTGTTCTCATTGCCACACCGAACGTCAGAGCCGACTTGGCCCGTGATTGTCCCAAAATAGTATGATTCTGACGGGGAATTTCCGGGAGTTCAACGGCGCTTAAATCGATGTTCAGCTTCAGCGCTGAAACCGGCAGTTTCAAATTATCAGACATCTTTTTCTTCCATGGAAAGCATATGACGCATTTTTTCAACTTTGGTTTTCAAATATTCCTGATTATCACCGTGAACACTGGTCTCTATGGGAATACGCTCACTGACAGTAATCCCCAAATGAGTTAATTCATCAATTTTATGTGGATTATTGGTTATTAAAGCCACTGAATTGACCTCAAGGTTTTCCAGCATCAGCGCAGCAATATCATATTGTCGTTCATCAGCCAGATGTCCCAGATGGATATTGGCATCAACCGTATCCAGCCCCTGATCCTGCAAATTATACGCCTGAAGTTTTTTTAACAGGCCAATACCACGCCCTTCCTGACGTAAATAAATTAAAATTCCGAAGCCAACCTGATTGATCAGATGCAGAGCCATGTCAAGCTGTTCACCACAATCACATCGCCGTGAACCTAAAACGTCACCGGTAAAACATTCGGAATGAATTCTAACCGGCACATTTTTTTTACCGGCCACATCACCTTTTACAAAGGCAACATGCTCTTTATCATCAATATTGTTGCTGAAATAATGCAGGATAAATTCCCCGTGTATCGTGGGAATACGAGTCTGGACTAAATTTTTTATGGTTGCTTTCACTACTGTAAATTAAATTTTTAATTACACCTATTTTACTACTGTTGCATCAAAATGTTTGTTTTTATCGAAAACAGTGCTATTTCCGCTGAGTGTACAATAGTATCTGGTTTCCCAAAATGATTTAGCTAAAAGATGTTTCAAGTCCCGGTTTCGCTTTTTTATCCTTGCGACTATACTAGTTGACTTATGGGCAACCGAGAATCCTGAGGCGACCACTGATCCCGGGATCATGGAGAAACCCAGGGGTTATGCCCATTGCCATTAAGTTAAGCCCTTTATTGTTAAAATGAGAAACAGGTAGGGTATGCACCGCGTAGCTTGATAAGCGCTCTGGTACGCGATGCGTACCCTACACAAAAAATGTTTTTGCTTAACTTAAGGCAGCGAGGGGTTATGCCGGATTACATTTTTATGGAGAACTTTAATATGCTAAAAAAGTCTTTAATATTTTTACTTTTCACCTTCTCAACGCTGTTAAATGCCGAGCCTGCCGGCTATGAAACACTGTCACCCGCACAACCTACTCAACATCCGGATAAAATAGAAGTTATTGAGTTTTTCTGGTATGGCTGCCCTCATTGCTACCACTTTGAACCCGATTTGACCGAGTGGCTCAAAAATAAGCCTGACAATGTGGAATTTATCCGTCAACCGGCTGTATTCAGTAGCTTGTGGAAAAAACATGCCAAAGCATATTTCACAGCGGAAGCGCTCGGCGTGGTAGACAAAGTTCACGCTGATTTTTTTGATACCATTCAGAATAAAAGGCAAAAGCTGACCAGCGAAGACGAGTTGGCTAAGTTCTTTGTCGCGCATGGCGTTGATAAATCAGACTTTCACGCTGTTTACAACTCTTTTCTGGTTGATGCCAAACTACGACAAGCTCAATCCATGGCGCCCCGCTATGGTATTACCGGAGTTCCTGCTATTATTATAAATGGTAAATACAAAACCAATGGCCCTCTGGCAGGATCCCAAGCCAACATGATTAAAGTTATGAATGAACTGATTGAACGGGAATCTAGAGCACAAAAATAACAAAATACTGTAATGACAAAAAAACTTTCTGACTGAATGCAGATAGATAATGCAAGAGCAATTATCTGTGAGGCACACGGATGTGCTGAATGCAGATAATGCAGGAGCAATTATCTGTGAGGCACATGGATGTGCTGAATGCAGATAATGCAGGAGCAATTATCTGTGAGGCACATGGATGTGCTGAATGCAGATAATGCAGGAGCAATTATCTGTGAAGAACATGAAAAAAATATTCAAAACCTTTATGTACTTCATGCCCTTCATGGTAAAAAATAATCTCGTCCTGACTCTATATTTTCTCAGGTGTCCCGTCTTAAATTGGTAACCAGTTAATATGTATACTTCGCACAGTTATGGCTCGGATAGATTTTCACCATAACTAAAGCCAGCAAAACAAGGCAATGACTCCTTAAAAACTTACTAAAATCCTCTACCAAAACCTTATCGTATCTATGAGTTTTTTAAATAAAGACAACCCGGACAAATGGGAAAAAAAATATTTTTCCCTACTGGATGAACAGGATACTCTGGAAAAATCATACGCCGAAACCGAAGAGTTGCTGTGTAAAACCATTTCTCGTCTGTCTCTGGCCGCAACCGGATTCAATAAAGAACTTGATCCCTATCTCACTCGCATCCGCAAACAATTAAAAAAAGGTTTAAAAAATGACAAACTGAAACATGAACTGGAAGAATTCTCCAATGCACTGCTAACCCTTGATGACACAACGACTGATACAAATGATAACCCGGCTTTGCTGTTTAAGTTTTTAAACAACCATTTTCCAAAACGACAGACTGAACTTGAGCGTATCTACCTGGCATACGAGAATAAACATTATTCCAACACCCAATATCTTCTATTAGCGTTGCATGAATTAGTAGATGAAGAACAATCTGTTGTCTCAGAAATACATTCTGCCGGTTTCCATGATAAGGCCATCAATAAACAACTACTGTATTTATTGGAAAGTACAGAAATTCCCGAACAATTTATTGCTCAATCGGAACAATTAAAAATCCGCTTGCAAAATGAAACTTCATTGTCACCTATTCTTGAGGATACTGTTTCATTACTGTTATCAATCAAAAAACATTTTCAGTCAGAACAGCAGGAAATGGCTAAATTTCTGGCCCATTTGAGCGTCCAATTAACTAAACTTGGAAATCAAGCGGCTGGAACCGCCGAAGCGACTAACGATATCAGTAAAAAAAGAAACTTGCTGGATCAATCATTTTCAGAACAAATGCTAGACCTGCAACAGACTTCAGCTAAAGCAACAAAACTGGAACCTTTAAAGCAATTGGTTAATTCCAGGCTGGCAAGTATTGCTCAGCAATTACAGACCCACCAACAACAGGAGCGTCAGGAAAGAGAAAAAACTCAAAAGGATCTCCAAATCCTGACTTCAAAAGTTAATGAAATGGAGTCTAAATCCAGCGAATTAAAAAATAAACTTGAACGTGCCTACAAGCAAGCCACTCATGACCCGTTAACTGGTTTGCCCAACCGTCTCGCCTACGATGAAAGACTTGAGTTGGAAATAGCGCGATTTCAACGCTATCATACAGCACTAAGTTTGGTCATTTGGGACATTGATTTTTTTAAAAAAATCAATGATAGCTACGGACATAAAGCCGGTGATAAAACCTTACAAATTATTGCCAAATTATTAATACAAAATTGCCGTGAAACTGACTTTGTTTCCCGTTTTGGCGGCGAAGAATTTATTATGTTATTACCTGATACGGATGCCCAGGCCGCATACATTATTGCAGAAAAGTTACGTAGCACCATTGAAAAAACCGGTTTTAATTCCAATGGTAATAAAATCCAGATTACCATGTCATGTGGCATCAGCCAGTTTACAAAAGAAGATAGTGGCGATACCGTGTTTAAAAGAGCTGATAAAGCTTTATACCAGGCAAAAAAGAATGGCCGTAATCAGTGTATTATTGCTTAATTCTTTATGTATAAACTAAAATGAAACCAACGTCCATATCGCCCAAACAGTCTCTGGATGACAAACTCCTTCACAGACTGATTCTTCAGTTTCTGATTTATACACAAGGCCGCAGCAAAACGCTTGACCCTTACATTTTAAATATCCGACAACAATTAAAAAAAGGAATCAGCATTCAAACGCTGAACCAGGAACTCCTGCAAATATCAAAATCGATTGACCATATATTAAAGCAAGAAAAGAAAAATGACTCTGCTGCTGAACTAACCAAAGACCAATGCGTCAGTCAACTTAATGAGTTATTAAACGGTATTAATGTTCCATTTAAATTTCAATCACATAGTAAACTGATCCAACAAAAATTAAAAAATAATCTGGATGACAATGCCTTTGAGAATATTCTCGGCTCAGCAGTTTCTCTTATTCTGGATATCAATAATCATGTTAAAACAGAACAACAGGATACAGAAAAATTTCTTGAAGTCATTTCCAATCAATTAAGCTTAATGGAGCAGCAAACAAAAACAGCCAGTGAATCAAGTCAAAAAACTTTTAATGATCATCAAGCACTCAATGCCGTTATCCATGAACAAATTGACAATATAAAAACCAGCGCATCAAATGCTCTTGAACTGGGCTCCTTACAAAAAAATATCACCTTACATTTACAAGAATTGACCACCCAGCTAAGCATTCACAAGCAAGAAGAAGATCTTCGGCTGGAGGAAACCCAAAAACAGCTTGCGGAAATGTCAAAAAGGCTCCAGGACCTGGAAACTGAAGCCAGCTTATTAAGAAATAACCTGAAACTAGCTCATGCCAAAGCATTTTTAGATCCATTGACTGGTTTACCTAACCGCCTTGCATATGATGAAAAAATTGATATAGAAGTCAAATACTGCAAACGTTATAAAACTCCGTTAACGATGATTATTTGGGATATTGACCATTTCAAATTAATTAATGATAGCTATGGGCACAAGGCTGGAGACAAGACACTGGAAATGGTAGCCCAACTCATGCTTAAGAATTGCAGGGAAACTGATTTTCTGGCTCGTTATGGCGGCGAAGAATTCGTCATGTTATTACCCCATGTTTGTGCTAAACAGGCATTAACCGCTGCAGAAAAAATCAGAGAAACAATCTCTCAAACTGATTTCAACTATAATGGAAAAGCTGTTGAGATCACAATTTCCTGTGGAATCAGTGATTTTAATGAGGACGACCAGCATCATGAAAAGATCTTCGACAGGGCTGATAAGGCGCTCTATCAATCCAAAGAAAAAGGCCGGAACCAATGTACAATATTTCAGTGACTTACCACATTAAGTCATCCGGTATCTCATACCCTCGATACTCATTATCCTCTATCATCTTATCTTTTTCAGTAAATAACACGATAACAGCCTGTTCGCTTCGTTGCTTGATCTTTTCGGCAATCTCAACTTCAACAACTTCGTAAGCTGTTTCCGATTTAACTATAGCCAATTTACCGGCAACAATTTTATTACGTATATCTTCACTGAGAGTTATAACTGAATCTGGTGTTTGAGGGTTGAAAAAAAGCGGCGTATCTGGAT
>CAYYSO010000040.1:0-16322 GCA_964474415.1 uncultured Methylomarinum sp.
ATCGAAAGTTTTCCCTGACAGTTCTTTTTATCAAATTCCGTGTCACTGCCTTTTTCACATTTTTTTTAGCGATTGCAAGCCCCAGCCTGGAATAACCCAGGTCATTTTTAATGGCCAACAGAGTAAAATATTTATCTGTTGACTTTACCGGGTTTGCAAAAACCTTTTTATAGTCAGCTGGCGTCCGTAACCTTAACTGAACGGGAAAACTAAAGCTTTCCGCCAACAATTAAACTGTCAGAGAAGCGCGGCCTTTCGCTCTGCGAGCATTCAGTACTTTACGACCACCTTTTGTTGCCATTCTTGCACGAAAACCGTGAGTTCTTGCACGCTTAATTTTACTTGGTTGATAAGTTCTTTTCATTTGTGTGGAGCCTAGTTAGTGTTTAACAAAAAACGGATAAAAAAGACATAGAATGATACTGTAAATATCTGTATTCTGTCAATTTCTATTCGCCACAGATAATCGCTCCTACATTATCTGCATTCGGCACATCCGTGTGCTTCATGATCTACTTTACAGAAGCGGTTGCAAATACTGCCAAACTTTTTCAGTAATCAACGCCTGGGCTTTAACATTGGGATGCAGGCCGTCACCTTGCATCAATTCTTTAACCAGCGCCACATCCTTTAATATAAAAGGCACATAGGTCACAGACATTTCCTCGGCCAATTGAGGATAAACATTATAAAACATATCAACATAGCGTTTGCCGTAATTGGGTGGAATACGCATACTTAGCAATAATACTTTGGCTCCGAACTGTTGGGAACGGTTGATAATTTCAGCCAGATTGGATTTCATGATTTTTGGTGACAGACCCCGCAGACCATCATTTGCGCCTAATTCCAGAATCAATATCTCTGGCTTATGTTGCCGCAGCGCTTGATCTATCCGCGCCAAACCACCGGCCGAGGTGTCGCCGCTAATGCTTTCATTAAAAACGCTGTAAAGGCTATTATGCTGATCCAGCCTTTTTTGCAACAACGCCACCCAGCCTTGTTGAACTTCCATACCGTAGCCTGCACTAATACTGTCACCCAGCACGATAATTGATTTAGCTGTAATGGTGGTTGAAAATACCGTAAGCATAAACGCAATCAAAAATTTAAACATGTCAAAAACTCACACCGATCAAGCGATTATTAAAACCAGAAATCTGGGAAAAACCGTCACCACAGCTGACGGTCCATTGCATATCTTGTCATCAGTCGATTTAACAATCAAACGCGGAGATAGCCTGGCCATTGTCGGTGCCTCCGGATCCGGCAAATCCACCCTGTTAAGTTTGCTGGCTGGACTGGATATACCCAGCGCCGGCACGGTCACTCTGGACGGCCATGAATTAACGGAGATGAATGAGGATGGCCGCGCGGAAATTCGCAATCAACTAATTGGTTTTGTGTTTCAATCGTTTCAATTATTAGCGGGATTAACTGCACTGGAGAACGTTATGCTGCCACTGGAACTGGCTGGCGACAAACGGGCTCAGGTTAAAGCGAAAGCACTATTGGGCAGAGTAGGATTGACTCATCGTTTGACTCATACTCCTAAACAGCTTTCAGGTGGTGAACAACAACGGGTTGCGCTGGCTCGCGCCTTTGTTACTGAACCGGCCATCTTGTTTGCCGATGAACCGACCGGTAATCTGGACAGCAAAACCGGCGAACACATTATCAATTTACTGTTTGAATTAAACCGGGAAAAACAAACAACATTGATACTGGTCACTCATGACCCGGCTCTGGCAAAAAGATGTCAACACAGCATCAAACTTGAAGCCGGATATCTGCTATGAGTCGTTTTAATCTAGCCTTGCGTTTACTATGGCGTGACACCCGTTCCGGTGAATTAACACTATTATTTCTGGCATTACTCATTGCCGTCACCAGCGCTACCGCCATCAGCCTGTTTGCCGATCGACTCCACAGAACCATGAGTACCCAGGCCGCCGAATTTCTGGCAGCCGATTTGGTGATTGCCAGCTCCACACATCTTCCGGAACACTGGTTAAAAAAAGCCCGTAAACTTAATCTTAAACGAGCCAAAACAGCTGAATTTTCCAGCGTCCTGATCGAAAATGATGAACTCCTGCTGGCCGGCATTAAAGCAGTCAGCGCCAACTATCCATTACGCGGTTATCTGAAAACCATCGAACAGGATTACAACGCCGAAAGCATCAGGCACAGCGGTCCTGAACCCGGCCATGCCTGGGTGGATAAACGTATCCTCTCAGCATTACATGTTAAAATCGGCGATTCGCTTACGGTAGGTGAAAAGCAGCTGATCATCAGCCGGGTCATTACTTATGAACCGGACAAACGCGGTGACCTTTACAGCTTATCTCCGAGAGTCATGATTAACGGCGGCGACCTGATTGCAACACAGGTTTTACAACCCGGCAGTCATGTCCATTATTTTTTCCAGTTTAGTGGTGAGCCACAGGCTTTGCTGGCCTTTAACCGCTGGATCAAGCCGCATCTCAATCCTTCGCAACGACTGATGGATATCCACGAGGATCGACCGGAACTGGGCGCCGCCCTGACTCGAGCCGAACGTTATCTGGGCTTGTCCAGTATCGTCGTCATTCTAATAGCCGGTGTCGCCATTGCCATGGCTACTCGCCGATACACAGAACGCCATTTCAATGCTACTGCCATCCTGCGTTGCTTAGGATTAAAGCAGTATGAAGTCTTATGGTTGACTATCAGCCAATTTCTGGTACTAGGCATAGTGGCAAGCACGGTAGCCTGCACATTGGGTTGGGTGGTGCAAGAAGCATTATTTCATTTGTTACGTAATTTATTACCGACTCAAATCGCTGCTCCAGGTCTACTCGCCGTAGTATTCGGTTTTATGACCGGACTGGCTATTTTATTCGGCTTTGCCCTGCCGCCATTACTAAGACTGAAGCGCGTCTCACCGCTTCGGGCATTACGCCGTGACCTGGAACCGCTTCCAATCAGTTCCTGGTTAGTATACGGCTTGGCCATGACTTTGATCGCATTGTTAATCTGGCGTTATACCGAAGACCTTAAAATGACCACAACCATTATCGGCGGCGGGCTGTTGGCAGCATTACTATTGGGGTTATTAATTTATACCCTATTACTACAAAGCCGCAGAGTTTTACCTAAACTGGGCCTGAACTGGCGTTTTGGACTACAAAACCTGACTCGCACACCGCGAAGCAGTACCAGTCAGATTCTGGCCTTCAGTATCACCCTAGTAGCCATGATTTTAAGTCTGACAGTCAGAACCGATTTACTGGACGACTGGCAAAAACAGTTACCCGACAATGCTCCTAACCACTTTGCCCTGAATATTTTTCCCGAACAAAAAGATGCCTTGCAACGGGAACTGCAACAGCAACATATTAACGACAGCCATCTTTATCCAGTGGTCCGAGGG
The DNA here is from genome assembly GCA_964474415.1 of uncultured Methylomarinum sp. GTDB lineage: Bacteria > Pseudomonadota > Gammaproteobacteria > Methylococcales > Methylomonadaceae > Methylomarinum. The sequence continues at coordinate 3,413 of CAYYSO010000040.1, forward strand.
AGACTGATAAAAATCAACGGCGTTGCTGTACAGCAAATCGTTTCCAAAGACTCACAGGGAGAGCAGGCAACACATCGGGATTTAAGCCTGACCTGGGTCAAAGATATTCCGGAAGATAATAAACTGGCTGCAGGTAAATGGTGGTCATCAACCAGGCCGGGGCTGGTTTCCATTGAGGAAAAACTGGCGAAGAGTCTGAAAGTAAAAATCGATGATCAACTGACTTTTACAGTGGGCAGCCAACAATTGACCGCCACTGTCAGCAGCATCCGCAAAGTCAAGTGGGACACTATGAAGCCCAACTTCTATATGATATTTTCACCCGGCACACTGGATGCCTATGCCCGTACCTATATCACCAGTTTTTATCTGCCTCCAGAAAAAAAGGATCTTCTAAATACCCTGATAAAACATTATCCAGGCACCACTATTCTGGAAGTCGATCTGATACTGAATCAGTTTAAAAGCATTCTTGCGCAATTAACCGAAGCCATTAATTATTTATTGTATTTTGCCTTACTGGCCGGATTCACTGTGTTGTTCGCCGCCATTTATTCGACTCTGGATCAACGGATTTATGAAGGCGCTTTAATGCGAACTTTAGGCGCTAACCGCGGTTTATTAAGAAAAGCCCATCTCATTGAGTTTTCTCTATTAGGTTTCTTCTCTGCCTCTCTGGCTATTATCATCTCGGAAGGACTCCTGTTTGCCTTATATCATTTTGTCCTGCACCTTGATTATCAGCCGGATATAAAGCAATGGGCTGTCACCTTACTGATTGCTACCTTGTTTATTGCAATCACCGGTTACTGGGGAGTCCGGGGGGTCGTCAACAAACCACCTATGCGACAATTCGCAGATTAGGAAAAACTTTTTAGCCTAAAAAGTATCATATTCATTTTATATTTAAATAGAATAGACTAGTCTGTGTTTATCTTTCCAAGAAGTTATAAACAGGGTTAAATCATGAACAAATTAATTTACATCAGCATTTTTTCCGGCAGCTTATTTCTGACTGCCTGCGCCAGTCAAACCGGCTGGGCTCCCACCGTCGATCCCTATGGCGACCCCAATGCCTACCGATTAAACCAGGACTCTGCCGAATGTCAACAACTGGCAAGCCAAGCTTCAGGGGGGTTGGCAACAGAAACAGCAAAAGGTGCCGCTGTTGGCGGACTTCTTGGCGCTGCTACAGGGGCTGCGCTAGGCGCTATCTCAGGTGACCCGGGTAAGGGTGCTGCTTATGGCGCAACCATTGGCGGCATAGGCGGTGGTGCCAAACAGGGGTTTCAATCTGAAGATCAGTATAAAAGAGCTTATACCAATTGCATGAGACATCGCGGTCACTATATCGTTAACTGATAGCGGTTCACGCAACTCATCACCTGAATTCAGGAATGGGAACACTTTTCATTCCCGTTCCTGCAATGCAGGTTTAAAATTTGAGTTTAGAATAGGGCAACTGTGCGAATTTATTTGCACCTATACACCTCGGGCAAACGCCCCTCAACGAGCAATGCTTCTTATTGGACAAGCTACGCATTGGCTACTCCTGAAAAGTTACGAAAATTTCATCAAGTCTGACAATAAGCTGCCGATATAATAGCCAACCAATAGCTTACATTTTGTAATTAAAAGTCTATACTTCGTTAAAAAAACAACCACTGTAACATGACTTACGACCTTTAAACGGCTAACGCTAAGTATCTACACATCCATGTAGGCAAAGTATATATAAAAGATATCAGACTATGAAACCGAATATCACTCCTAATAATAATGAAAGAAAGCTAGCTGATGAAGACTTTATTGTCTCCAAAACGGATGCTACAGGTCGTATTACCTATGCCAACCGTATTTTTATGGAAATATGTGGTTATCCGGAAGATGAATTATTAGGCATACAGCACAATATCATCAGACACCCCGACATGCCGCGCGGTGTGTTTCGATTTATGTGGGATACCTTGAAAGCAGGAGAAGAGTTTTTTGGTTTTGCCAAAAATCTTTGCGCTGATGGCGGTTATTACTGGGTATTTGCCGATATTACCCCTGATTATGATAAAAACGGCAAATTACAGGGTTATTATTCAGTTCGCCGGAAACCGCCGCAATCCGCTCTCGATGTCTTGATTCCGGTTTATAAAGAAATGCTGGCGATAGAAAGAAGCTGTTCAGCTAAGGAAGCGCCTGAAAAGTCAATAGCATACTTGGTAGATGTGGTCAATCAAAGTGGCGCCAAAAGCTATGATAATCTTGTCTTGAATCTTTTCAAACCCAATGGTGTTATATGAAAAACTCCAATGCCAACATTCCATTTCTTGCCACTAAAGTCCATTATGCTGTTACCGGTATTTTTATTTTTACTATTGTATTGTTCAGTGTCAGTACTTATAAAGATGGTTTTTCATGGTTAATGCTTTGCCTATCCATACCCACCCTAGTCATTGCCGTTTACATAAAAAAAACAACCCGGCAAACCCTTGACGTTTTAAAAACCATACAAGATGTTTTATTACGCACCAACCAGGGCGAACTGTATCATCGCATTACCGGTACCAAAGGAATGGGAGAAATCGGCAAGGTAGCCTGGGAATTGAACGAAATGTTGGATATTATGGAATCCTATTTTAAGGAAATAAACACCTGCTTTGAGCAGGCATCAAAAGGTAACCATAACCGCTATGCCCTTTCTGATGGTTTCCCCGGTTTGCTTAAAAAATCCGCTCAAGGCATCAATAATGCCCTTCATATTATGGACGAAAATGAAATAGCGATGGTTAAAAACCGTCTGTCTGCCGGTTTGCACAGCCTGAATACCAGCAACTTGCTGGATAATTTAAAAGCCAACCAAAATGACTTGCTTAATATCACCGAACAAATGCAGAAGGTTGAAGATATTGCCAGTGAAACCGGTGACAGCGCCGACAAAAGTCTTTCAACTGTCGACACCATCGGTTCATCTTTAACCCATATTAACGACAATATTCACTCGGTTAGCAATGTCATCACTGCACTGATTAATGACAGTAAAAAAGTCACTGAATCTCTTTCCATGATTACCGGTATCGCCGATCAAACTAATTTGCTGGCGCTAAATGCTTCTATTGAGGCCGCCAGAGCCGGCGAACATGGTCGTGGTTTTGCCGTCGTCGCCGATGAAGTTAAAAATTTGTCCGAACACACCAAAAATGCCGCGCTGGAAGTTTCCCAAACGCTCACATCTTTTAATCAGCGTGTTGAACAAATGCATCAGGAAGCGGAAAGTTCCGCTAATCTTTCTCAGGAAATTATGGAGCAGGTCACCTCATTCAGACATCAGTTTTCCGGACTATCGGAGTCCGCCCGGGAATCCATCAATTACATTTCCTATGCCAAAGATAAATCCTTCGCTTTGTTAACCAAATTGGATCACATTATTTATAAACAAAATGGTTATATTGCCATTGAAAATACCGAAGATTGTCCTCAATATCATGCCATTGCTGTAGATAACCATAATTGCCGGCTGGGTAAATGGTATGACAGTGGTATAGGACATGAAAAATTCAGACACACCGGCGCTTACGCCAAACTGGCCCACCCTCATGCCGACGTTCATCAATCCACCCAGGAAGCTTATGCCGTTTCACGGGGTAACTGGGTCGATCAGCCGGAATTGCTGGAAAGCATTTTAGCGCATATGGAACGTTCCGAAAATGCCAGTACAGATGTTATGAATTATATAGATCTGATGGTAGAAGAAAAACATAGCAGTACAAATTAATTCCTCTTGCTCTGGTTTCCACTGTCTTCCGTCACTGCCATTAAGTTAAGGGCTAAGTATTAATTAAACAATGTGTTACCTGTAAGTTGGGTTGGCTTATCAAGCGGAGCGCAGGTAACGTAACCCAACTTTTTAGCGTCAAACCGGCTTTTGTTGGGTTACGTTTTTATTACTTGTCGGGTCAGAGGGAGCCGCAGCTCCCGTCTGCCTACAGAACCGTGTGTACGGGTCCGTACACGGCTCCTCACATAAGACGTACTCAATTTTAAAACCTATACAGTCCTTTTAAGAACTCCCTTCCGACTTGTTTATGCTCTTCCTATAGAAACTGGTTTTAACATTTAGCAGTTCATAACCACAAGCCATACTATAGTAGTATTCTTTCAACAATCTCGCGCAATCAATTCGTTCACTGTTTACGACGCGAATAGTTAACTGCTCCTGCATCCTTGCAGTCGTATGACTTCATCCGAAAACCCTTAGGTGTTTAACGTCTACATTACTACAGCGCTTAGAGCTTAAGGAGTCGCAGTTACTGCGACTCAAATCCGACGGCTCTTCACTGAGTAGGATAGTCAACTATCTCTCGATCTACCTACCTTCAATACAGCAACAAATTACGGTGAGAATATTGGACTTCGGTGGTCGCGCGGGCACCTTATCCCTTTGTTGCCGCCTTACGAAGGTTCACTTTCGTTTAGGTGACCGATTTGGCTAGAGCTTCTGATCGATTCCGCATTGGCTCTCAATAACCGTGCTTCCCTCGTCAGGTAGCTATTGAGAGTTTCTTTGGACACCCTTGCTTTCGCCTACTTTTTCCCTTCTCACAGGGCAAAGGCTGGACTTTCACCAGCTAGCTGACTATCATGCCAGTCACACCGCTAAGTACCTACATCCCTGTAGGCACAGCTTCCGCGTCCTGCTCACGCTAAGTACCTACATCCCTGTAGGCATGCCTTGTCTCTACATCATTCACTCACGATTTCTTACTCGTTTCACGTTTCTTCCATAAGCCGTCCTGAGAAAAACATTGCCAGCCCCATTTCAGCCAATTCAATAATGAAACTGCCAGCCATAATGACCATAATAACATCAGGATACGATACACTTTCAATGGTAGCGAAATGACGGTTGCTGTTGGCAACCATGCACTATTACGATCCTGATACCAGTTTAAATTAAAGGCTGTAGACTGATTACCGGCTATCTGCATATCCGGAGAACCCAACAAACCTTGCTGTACGGCAACAAATAGTAAAGTTAATGCGGTTAACGTCAACATCCCCAGTGCTAATTGCATGATATTAAAGTAACTGGTACTTTCCAGTGGTTGTTTCCCCCTGATTGCCAACGCCATCAACCAGATTACCACCAGTAATGCAGCTGTAACCGGTATCTGGCTAAGTCCCAGCAACAATAAAAACCATTGCCAATGTTTCAGTGGAGTCAGTTTAATTTCACCCAGTCCCAGTGATAAAAGGGCAATAACAATCAACACTCCCCAGATCAATGCCGCCGGTCCAAATTCAGGTCCCCAGGTAAATAATATCCAGCGATCATTACCTGATAACACTTTAATATAATTGTTAACACTGGGGATTCCTAAATTGACATGCGGTGTTGTTAACAAAGAAGATTGGAGCTTGTTTTCATTCCAATTCAAACTAATGGTTTGCTTGCCCGGTCTTAATGGCACCATGACAGTATTTTGTTTTTGCCTGATTGGTTGAGTCACTCCATTGATCAGAACTGATTGCAAAACAGCCTGTTTTGGTAAAGTAATGGTATGTTGTCTTCCTTTGGAACTTCTAATAGTCACGGTCAGTTCGGCTTCCTGTGAACGCTTGCCCGGTTTGATTTGTAATTCTGATTTATCAATAGTTAGCGTAGCTCCCTTTACCGCTTCTGGTCGGGTAATGAACAGACTGATCGATTCACCCGGCCAGGGGCGCCATTCCGGCAACCAGCGTCCCTGCCTGTCCTGATGATGAACGACTGCAATACCACTCATTTGCAAATGCCAGGTTGGACTGGCATCTAGCCGCCAGACTTCTGTCCAGCGATCAGTCTGCGCTGCCTGCAAGTCAATTTTTTCACGATTTTCCAACAGCGACTGCCATTGCATAACTTGTTGACCAGCTGACATATTAATCAATACTCGCTTGTTTTTTACCCGAATATTGGCCGTGGTAACTGCTTCTCCTTGCAGTAAAGGATATTCTAAAACGACTGCCGAATCACCGGGTTGCACCCGAATTATTCGAGTGACAATGCGCCAGTCCAACCCTAATTTTAGGGTTCTTTCAATACGGATAAATGGCGGTAAGGCAACCGGCCGCATTGTTTCAGTTGTTTTTTGTTGTATTCTTAAGCGAGTAAAGTGCAATTGCTTATCCACTGTGCCATTTTCATGTAATCCTTCGACACGCCAGCCCTCGGCATCCGTAACAATATGATGAGGTTTTAAGGGTAACGGCAAGGTAAATTTATGCTGCCTGGAATTTAACCCTTGCATAACGACATTATGTATTCCCTGTGACAAACTCAACCATAACAATCCCTTTTTTGTTCTAATTAACGCCTGTGCATCTTTTCCATCAATAGTCACTTTATTGGGGTACCATTGTTTAAATCTGGCTGGTAATGGCACCGCGCTTTGCTGTTGAACATGAATTTGTAGCTGTATTTCCATACTTTTTTCATTGATGACCAAGTTCATTTGTTCTATCTGTGCGCAGGCCGGTAAACATTCAGGCGCTTGCAGTAAATGATTTTTTAAATCATCCAGTATTTTTTGATCTGGAAAACCAGCATTAGCATAGGTATTTTCAACAGGCGCAGACAACAGAGGCATGATTAAAATCATAGTCAACAACGGCATGGATATTTTCAGTTTTTTATCCAAAACGCCAAACATCAAAAGGCTTAATACGGTCACCAGTATTACCTGTAAAAAGTTCAGCCACATCGCTACTCGGGGTGATAAATACCACAGTTCAAGCTGCTGTTGACTGTCAACTCTGCCATTCCAGGACAGTAAAGTTTTATGCCATTGCCATTGTGGTAAACCCGGCCCGGTTTGAATATTGGCATCCGGATCAATACGATCAAAATTAACGGATTTACCCGCATAATCCGAAGCCTTAGAATAAAGCTTGCGCATTCTCAGCTCTTTAGCTGGGGCGGATTCGATATCCTCCTTAGCCCTCGCCATTTGCTGTACCGCATCTGTTGTACTGTAGGAAGCCGGTGAAACAGGGTGCCATTGTTTTTGCAGTTGTGGATACAGACCGACTCTGATTTGCGTCACCATAAAAGGAATCACCATAATCAATAAGCCCAACCAGCAGGCATTTCTGTACCATTTTACAAACTGTAAAAAACGGCCTTCAGGCAATACCCTGATCATGGCGATAGCAGCCAGAATATTCAGCCAGATAAAACGGGGTGCATCAGCCTCGTGCCAAATCAAGGTCAGAGTGAACAAGGCAAACAGTCCCCAGTAAATATTCCACAAACGACTGATTGCCAACGCTGCAATCAATACCAGAAACAAATCCAGTAAAGTCCATCGGGAAATCCAGCTGTCCGGATCATTATCGACACCACTGACAGCCAGCAAACGCCAGCCTGGCGGTATATTTAACTCGGCCTTAAGATGCTGAAACTGCTGTTGCCAACCTGTAGCGCTTATAACATCAATAGCTCCAGTGATTCGGCTGTCAGCCGTTAATTGCAATAGTCCTTTTCTGACTTCAACCCCCTGTTGCCGGACACCGGCTAACTGTGTCACCAACTGATTCTGTCCGTTGATTTTAACCTGTCCAAGACGGGTTTCAGGAAGCGCATTAAGTCGCCAGCCACGGGTCATTTTGCCGCTGATCTGATCTTCCACGGTATAGCCGGAACCATCAAAATCCAGCCATAACTTACGACTTAAGCTTAGTTGATTCGGTTCAGGTCCGGGGTCGCCCCGGCGAACCACTTTAAAAATCATACGATCGCCCTGTTTCATCTGATAGGCCGGGGAAAGTCGCCATTGCGACGGTAAATTGGTCTGGCTGGGATCAATTGCCGTCAAACCCTCAATTTCCACAACCCGCTGATAGGGCATAGCCTGAAATACCCAGATTTCTGTTGGTGGCCAATTTTTATTGCTAACATCAAAGTTTATGCTTTCCAGTTGTTCAGGATAGTGGGCATTCAATTCAATATGCCAACGCCCCGGTCTGATCTGAACCAATAATGATCCGTCCTGCTCAACTCTGGCAGGCAACGGACTTTTTAATTGAATGGGAATAAATCCTTCTAACAGAGCATAAGGCAATTTAATTTCCCGTTGCTCGCCTGACACTTCCAGCTCCAAAAAAGTCATAAGTTGTAAAGGCACATCATCAATAACTTTTCTGAATACCTGTAAATCAAGTCTGTTTTGTACATTTTCAGGTTTTTTATGTCCATTATCATTGGCTTTTAACCACACAACCCCTTTTTTAATAGCGGGGTAATGAATGCTTTTGCCGGTCACTTTTAAGTTAAACAAGCCGGTATATTCAGGAATTTCCAGATTATCAGGAATTCTATCCCAAATAAATTGACCCTTGATTTGATAGTCGCCCTTCGACAAATAGACAGCCGGTTTTCCCCGCCTGTTCATCACCAAAGCAGGGTTGTTATTAACAGTCACACTCTGCGGCCAATAATTTTCATTGCCCGGCAGGGTAATCCATTCATATTGATAAAGTGTCCAATGACTGCTGAAGCGACCTTCTTTTTCGCTCAAATCCAGTGTCAACAAACCTGGCCAGCTGCAGCGTTTTTGTTGAAAATTATTATAGAAAAACGGACATTGGTATTGGTGTTCATCCATCAATACCCAATTAATCCAGGGTTTTAACAGATCAGGAACTTTATCGATACTCAGTATTTGTGCCTGAGATGCTGAAACCGGCAACAAAAGCAAAATAATCATGCAAAATAAACGGGACATGGTGAATTCCTGATTGCAATGAAAGTGATTTAATTGTAGTTGTTATCCCTATTAATGGATATTTTTTTGCCGGCTTTATTGCATGAATCATATGGAGAAATAAGCTCAATCTTACATCCACAATTACAACTCATCCCGCAAGCGCTGATAAATCCCGCCAAAACTGCCGTTACTCATCAACACAGCATGCGTAGTATCTGTTCCCGCTGCTGTTTTGAGCCGGGCGATAATCGCATCCAGACTACTACATATCGCTATATTATTAGCGTATTTTTGCAGCTCAGTTAAATCCCAATCCAGATCTTCCGGCTGATAAATGATGGCCAGGTTAGCCTCGGCTAAAGAATCAGCCAGGGTTTTCGTATGTACCCCCATACGCATAGTATTGGACCTAGGCTCAACAATGGCGATAATCTTTTCTAATCCCACCTGTTTACGCAAGCCGTCCAGCGTCATTTTGATTGCAGTGGGATGATGGGCAAAATCATCATACACAGTAATATTACTGGTTTTGACAATCACTTCCATACGCCGTTTGACATTTTTAAACGCCGCCAAGGCATTAATGGAGTCACCTGGCAATATGCCGATATGTCTGGCGGCAGCAATAGCCGATAAAGCATTATAGACGTTGTGTTCGCCGGTTAAACTCCAATCAACCACGCCTTGATATTGCTTTTCAAAGTGTATCTTAAACTGACTTCCATCGGTTTTGATCAATTCAGCCTGCCAATCGGCATCGGCATTAATCGCTGTTTTTGCCACAGCAGACCAACAACCCATTTTTAAGACGTCTTCGATATTGCTTTCACATTCAGGCGTAATAATCAAACCTTCACCCGGTATGGTTCTAACGAAATGATGAAACTGTTTTTTAATGGCGTCCAGATTATCAAAAATATCGGCGTGATCAAATTCCAGATTATTAAGGATTGCCGTTCTGGGCCGGTAGTGGAGAAATTTTGAACGCTTATCAAAAAAAGCCGAATCATATTCATCGGCTTCAATAACAAAAAAATCAGATTCGCCCAGTCTGGCGGAGATACCAAAATTTAGCGGAATACCGCCAATCAGAAAACCCGGTTTGAATCCTTGATATTCCAGTATCCAGGCAAGCATGCTGGTGGTTGTGGTTTTACCGTGAGTTCCTGCAACTGCCAAAACCCATTTATTCTGCAACGCATGTTCCGACAACCATTGTGGCCCGGAAACATACTTCAGTCCTTTGTTCAATACTGCTTCAACTTCGGGGTTACCTCTGGACAAGGCATTGCCAATCACCACCAGATCGGGCTGACAATGCAGATTTTCCGGACGGTAACCGTTCATCAACTGTATGCCCTGTTGCTCCAATTGAGTGCTCATCGGCGGATAAACATTCTCATCCGAGCCGCTGACCTGATATCCCAATTGCCGGGCAATCAATGCCAGACCACCCATAAAGGTACCGCAAATGCCAAGAATATGAATATGCATTGGGCTTTCCTTATTGCTCATTTTTTTGTTTATCCTTATCTGTTTCAGTTGTGGTTTGCTCTGTCTCTGTAGAATCCGTCTGTTTATCCTGTTCAGGGCTATCTTCGACCTTTTCGACTTCTTCTTTGGCCCCGGCCTGCTCCAGCATTTTAATGAGTTTTTTATGTGCTGTTTTCTTTGCTCTAGCCAGAACAGTGGTGTTTTGATTGTCAGCTGCATTGACATCTGCACCGGCAGCAATCAATAAAGCAACTATCTCCTCATCACCAAATACCAAAGCATCCATTAATGCGGTCAAGCCCATATTATCAGCCGCATTGACATCTGCGCCATAACTGAGTAGCACCTTTACATTTCTAACATTGCCGTTAAAACTGGCGCCCATTAACGCTGTACGTCCGGCAGCTGTTTTAGCGTTGACATCCAGACCCTGTGCCAATAATGACTCCAGTCTTTCAGTTTTGCCGGCTATAGCCGCTGCAAATAAATCGTTAATGTCTTCAGACAATGCTGACTGAGTAAAAACCAACAGTATCGCTAAAGACAGTATTTTAATAGTCATAGATCATGGTTTCTTACGTTTAGTGATAAAATATACCGAATAATTTGCTATATCATCTACTAATGAGTGAAAAAAATAAAATTTTAATTGAAGCAACGCCACGTTATATTGAAGCTCAATCTTCGCCGAAAGAAGATCGGTATGTATTTGCCTATACCATTTCCATTACCAATGTCGGATCAATCCCGGCTACCTTATTAAGCCGGCACTGGTTGATTACCGATGCCAACGGTAAAATTCAGGAAGTTAACGGCGAAGGTGTTATTGGTGAACAACCTTATTTAAAACCGGGGGACACCTTTCGTTATACCAGTGGCGCTATGATTGAAACGCCGGTAGGTGTTATGCAGGGAAAATATACGATGATCTCCGATAGCGGCGACAATTTTAAAGCACCCATTCCCAAGTTCACTTTATCCATACCCAGAACTCTGCACTGATGTCCATTTATGCCATTGGCGATATTCAAGGCTGTTATGACGAGTTATTGAGACTACTGGATGCCATTCAATTCAATGAAACAAACGATCAACTCTGGTTTGCCGGCGACCTTGTCAACAGGGGCCCAAAATCACTGGAAACTTTGCGTTTTGTCAAATCATTGGGAAATTCCGCAGTCACGGTACTGGGTAATCATGATCTGCATTTGATCGCAACTTCTTTAAAACAACGAAAACCCCATAAAAAAGATTCTCTCAGCCAGATACTGGAAGCGCCCGACAGGGATGAACTGCTGTATTGGTTAAGACATCGGCCATTATTCCACCATAATAAACAGTTCTGCCTGTTACACGCTGGTTTGCCACCACAATGGAACTTATCACAAACTCAAAAGATGGCTGTGAAAGTGGAAAAAATACTACGAGGTCCAGGTTATATTAGTTTTTTCAAAACCATGTATGGCGACAAGCCGGACAGATGGGATAAAGACCTCAGTAATATAGAAAAAGCCCGCTTCGTTGTTAATTGTTTTACCCGCATGCGTTATTGCGATGCCAATGGCAAACTGGATTTCCACCACAAAGGCCCATTAGGTTCACAACCTGAAAATCTAATGCCCTGGTTTAAAGTACCCGGCCGTAAAAGTGCCGATATGAAAATCATCTTTGGTCACTGGTCTACTTTGGGGTTTTATCAGGGTCATAATTGTTATGCCATTGATACCGGCTGTTTGTGGGGAGGAGAATTGACAGCATTAAAATTGGGTAAGAAAGTGACAAAAATTTGTGTAACTTGTTCTGGCTAAATCTTTTGTCAATTTATAATCGCTGATGGGAGGCGGTGCGTATCCTATCCTACCTTATATTGTAATTGCTTTTTAGCTGGTTTACTCTACAGCCAGTCGATCGATAAAAAATATCTGGAGTACAACAATGCAATTAGCTGAAAAATTAGTTTTTAATGAACAGGATTATTTAGCATGGGAAGAACTCCAACAAGATAAACATGAATATATCAACGCCGAAGTCTTTGCTATGGGAGGAGCAAGGCGTGAACATGTCGTTGTTACAGGTAATATATTTGCCATTTTGAAGCAACATTTACGCAATACACCTTACCAGGCCTATATTGCTAATATGAAACTGCGGATTGAGCAGGCGAATGCCTTTTTCTATCCCGATGTCATGGTTTCCTGTGATAGAGAAGACCAAAGAGCAGATCAATATTTATCTCACCCTGTTTTGGTTGTTGAAGTTTTATCAGATTCTACCGAGGCTTTCGATCGTGGAAAAAAATTTGCGGCCTATCGACTAATGCCCAGTCTAAAAGAGTATGTATTGATTGATATTAAAGCGCGTCGAGTTGAATGTTTTCGTAGAACGGCCGACGACGAGTGGTTGTTGCATATCAGCGATACCGAAGAAACATGCAAATTTGGCAGTTTGAATTTTACTATTGCGCTGGCTGATATTTTTGAAGATATTGTTGAAAACCCCTAATTCGCGCATGTGGGGTGTGTAGTTCCAATTAGTATGGCATAACCGTCCAGTCTGTATACTTACAGAAATTATAATACTTGACAGGAAATCAAAAGAAATTACAATAGGTAAGGAATTAATTAAATGTAAGGAATTATATGGCTCTTGCTACATTGACAACTAAAGGTCAGGTTACA
>CAYYSO010000041.1:0-16089 GCA_964474415.1 uncultured Methylomarinum sp.
TATCCAGCACAGCCATAAAGACACCCACGGCCATACTGAAAAAACCGATCCAGTGCGCTGGGGTAAGATTATCAGTCACAGTATCGGCCACTGGCTAATGCACCTTGACTTTAATTTCTACCGATAACCCTGATTTTAATAAGCGGGTGTCGGTATCCGCATCAAACACAATTTTGACCGGTACCCTCCTGACAATTTTGGTGAAATTTCCGGTCGCATTTTCCGCCGGCAGAATACTGAATTCAGCGCCACTGGCGGGTGCGAAACTGTCCACTTTGCCATGCAATTCCAGATCCGGGTAAGCATCGACAGTGATTAGCACGGGTTGACCTTTACGCATATCTTCAAGCTGGGTTTCCTTGAAATTGGCCAGCACCCAGATTTTCCGGTTTTCAACCAGGTACGCCAGTGTTATCCCCGGGCGTACCAGTTGACCAAGCTGTACACCGCGATGACCGATGATGCCGTCAATCGGCGCTTTCACCCGGGTATTGGCTAAATCCAGCTTTGCCATCTGCCATTGCGCCTTGGCACTAGTGAAACGGGCTTGGGCTTCACTTATATCAGCATCCAATGTAATCAACTGATTCTTTGCCTCTGCCAGATGCGATCGTAAACTGCTTAATTCCGCTATTGCTTGTTTAAAACGTGACTGCATACTGTCCACTGATTGTTTGGTCGCCGAACCGCGCTTAATCAAGTTTTTAAAGCGTATTAAATCCTTATTTATTTGTTCACGTCTGGCCTGAGCCGCGACAATATCAGCTTTGGCGCTTTCGATACGATCCTGCTGGGAAATTTTCATCACCTGTAAACTTTTGATATGCGCCGCTACTGCATTCATATTAGCCTCTGCCAATGTTACCCTGGCCTGATAATCCCGATCATCGATCACCACCAGCACATCATCCTGCTCAACAGCCTGATTATCATCAATAGACAACCGGGTCACATAGCCCTGAACTTTAGAGCTAATCAAAACAATATTGGTTTTTAAATAGGCGTTATCCGTTGTTTCATACTTAAGCCGCTCAAATAACCAATAAGCAAAAACAGCAATCAGTGCAATAATCACGATGGAACTCAAAAAAACGGATCGGAAACGATTCATAACGCCCTTGTTAAACTAAACGGTTTAGTTTATTCTAGCGAAATACACTTATTTGGCAATATTTTTTTAAACCGATGCCCCCTAAATCTCATTCAAACAACAAGAGGCAGTCCATTATCAAAGCCGCCACTCACATGTTCCTGATTCATGGTTATCGTAACACCAGCATGGATAAAATTGCCCAGGCAGCGCCGGTTTCCAAGGCTACTCTATATAAGCATTTCGAAAATAAACAGACCTTGTTAGCCGGCGTGGTTTCAGAGCTTTGTGAATCGTTAATACAAACCATGCCCCTAAACCCTAATCGTTCAGATAATGTAGAAAACACCTTACTAAAAATAGCCGGGGCTTTTGTTGATTTGATCTATTCTGAAGAGGCTTTGGCCATTTACCGTTTGGTGATTGCAGAAAGCCGGGACTTTCCCGAATTGAGCCAGTTATTTTATGAGAGTGGACCACAAGCCGGAATCAATCAGTTGGAAGCCTATTTACGGACGCTGGATTCTAACAATCATTTTGATTGTGTCAATCCGGCGTTTTCAGCAGACGCTTTTTTTAGCCTGTTAAAAGGCGACTTACACATGCAGTGTCTATTAGGCCTCAAACCCATACCTTCCGAGCAAGACAAAAAACAATTGCTTGATCGCGTCATTGGTTTTTACTTGCGAGGACATGCGTCATGTTGACGAATCAGTGGATTAAAAATTTTGTCGGTGTTTTCTGGTTATCCTATAGCCACCTGATTTTCGCTGAAACCCTGCAGGAAGCCTGGCAACAAGCGCTTGCAAATAACCACCGGATCAAGTCTGCACAGGCGCAAACACAGGCATTTGCACAGCAACTCTTTTCGGCTCAAGGTCAAAGGCTTCCCGCATTAAATGTTAGCGGCGGATATACTCAATTGAGTGAAACACCGACAGCGCAAACCCAAATAGCCGGTCAATCAGCCCTGTTTCCCACAAGCCAGGCTGGAAGCGGTAAAGCACAAGCCATAGTCTCATTACCAATTTTCACCAGTGGTCGTATCAGCCATCAAATCAATGCCGCCAAGGCCTCTTTACAAGCCGCGCAAGAGAATGAACTGACCACACTGCAAACCATCAAAATGCAGGTGGCGCAGGCTTACATCGCCGTATTGCGAGCCGAAAGCGCCTTGCAGGTTGCCAAAAGTCATGTTGACAGTCTGACGGCACACAATCAGGATGTAAACAACCTTTACGCACAGGGAATGGTAGCCCGTAATGATCTGCTGTCTGCCAATGTCGAGCTGACCAATGCCCGCCAACATACTCTACAGACAAGCAATCAGCTGGATATCACCCGCTCGATTTATAATCAGTTGCTGGATCGCCCGCTTTCTCAAGCTGTTGCCCTCATTGCTGAATTTCCGGAAATGCCCGAAGGCAGGCTAATGGATTTAAGTCTACAAGCGCTAAAACAGCGTTCTGAATTAACCACACTATCGCAACAAATTGAATCACTTGAGCAACAGGCGCAAAGCACAAAGGCCGGACTGTTGCCTCAGCTTGCTGTCAACGGCGGTTACCAATTCCAGGAAAACCGCTATCAGGCTTTTGAAGGCATGTGGATGGTTAATGTCGGCATGCAGTGGAAATTATTTGACGGCAGCACACGTCATAACAGTGATGCCATTATTCGGCAGGCAGCCTCATTAAAAGCACAACGAGACAACTTAAGCAGTCAAATTTCTCTGCAAGTACGACAAGCTTGGCTGGATATCCAGGAAACCCGCAAGCGTATTGCTGTAACCCGAAATGCTATTGTTCAGGCAGAAGAAAATTTAAGCGTCACAACTGACCGCTATCAACAAGGTATATCAACACAAACAGATGTTCTTAAAGCGGAAGATTTACGGACAACCGCTCACGATAATTTTAATAATGCCCATTATGACCATGCATTGGCCATCTTACGCCTGCGACGAAACCTTGGCTTGTTTTCAGTTTCCAGTTACCAAAAGCGTCAGCATGATACACCATGAATAGACCATCCCACAAAACACAACCTCCTCTTGGTTTATATATCCACATTCCCTGGTGCATTCAAAAATGTCCCTACTGTGATTTCAATTCCCATGCGCTTAAAGACACATTACAGGAATCTTTATATATTGATGCGCTATTGAATGATTTACAGCAGGATTTACAATTACTTGGCCAGCAACAACCCCTGTTGGAAACCATTTTTATCGGCGGCGGCACACCCAGTTTATTTTCGCCGAATTCACTGGATCGATTGCTTAGCGGTATTCAGCAACAGATTGTATTAAGCGACAATGTGGAAATCACTATGGAGGCTAATCCGGGGACTTTTGAAAGCAGTAAGTTTGCTGAGTTTAATGCCTTAGGTATCAATCGCTTGTCTATTGGCATACAGAGTTTTAATGACCAGCATTTAAAAACCCTGGGCAGAGTACACTCGGCAGCAGAAGCTTTGAAAGCGATTGATATCGCCTTTAAAGCCGGGTTTGATAATATCAATCTGGACTTGATGTTCGGCCTGCCTGAACAACAGCAATCTGAAGCTATTGACGATATAAAAACGGCCATCAAGCAAACTCCGACACATATTTCTTTTTATCAATTAACGCTGGAACCCAATACTTATTTTCACAAATTCCCCCCTAAACTGCCGGAAGATGATGTCATTTTCATCACCCAGAAAAATTGTCAGCTATTATTACAAGAACATGGTTACCTGCAATATGAAGTCTCCGCTTATGGCCAGAAAAATTTCACTTGCCGACACAATATCAATTATTGGCAATTTGGTGATTATCTGGGCATTGGCGCCGGTGCCCACGGTAAAATCAGCCAGTCACTGCCGAACAAAATATTGCGTACTGTAAAATCCAAAAACCCGGAATACTATTTACACAACCTGCAAGCCACTCAACAATCTATTATCCAGGCTGAAGAATTGCCCTTGGAATTCATGATGAATCAGTTGCGTTTGAAACAGGGTTTCAGTCTCGACAGCTATCACTCCGCAACCGGATTAAACAGTGATACTCTGGAACCGGCTTTATCAGACTGCGTAGACGAAGGCTTGCTACTTGCTCAAAATGGTTACTATCGCTGTTCCGGGAAAGGCTGGGACTTTCTCGATATTATTCTGGAAAAGTTCGTTCGCGAAGTATAATATCTTTCCATTTTTTATATAAATCCGACATGCAAGATTATCAAGCAGAATTTATTCAATATGCCCTGGACTGTGGCGTACTTAAATTTGGCCGGTTCCAATTAAAATCCGGTCGTACCAGCCCTTATTTTTTCAATACCGGTTTATTTAATACCGGCGCCCAACTCGGTAAACTCGGCCAGTTTTATGCGAAAGCCCTGATTGCATCAGAGCTGCAAGTCGATATTCTCTATGGACCGGCTTATAAAGGCATTCCGCTGGTCAGTGCCGCATCCATTGCTTATTCCCGATTAAAACAGGATATTCCGTTTGCTTTTAACCGCAAAGAAAGTAAAGATCATGGCGAAGGCGGCATCCTGGTCGGCTCCCCTTTACAAGGCAAAGCGCTCATTCTGGATGATGTCATTACCGCCGGCACTTCTGTTCGAGAATCAGTTGAAATCATAAATAATGCCGGCGCAGAAACTGCCGGGGTATTAATTGCGCTGGATAGGCAGGAAAAAGGACAGAACGAAAAATCTGCCGTTCAGGAAGTCAGCGAAAGCTATGGCATACCGGTTTTTTCCATTATTTCTCTAGCTGATATTATTGAATTTCTTGAACAGGGCAATCAGTTGACTGAACAACTAGCGGTAATCAGAGAATATCGTCAACAATATGGCATATAAAATCCCTCTATCTAAAAATTCTCAATATATAGTCTACAATTACTGGAAATAAATGTAACTTCTCAATAATCAGGGTAGAAAAGAATAGACCTATGGCTAATCTCAGTCCTTCTGAGGCACGGATACCGATGAAAATCTACAGGGCGCAGATGAGTAGATCTTATACGGTACTAAAACAGTTGGTTTCATCTACAAATGAAGAAAACTGACTTGATTCATGAAAACGCAAGAATGTAAATTAGTTACACACTATTTAATCACATAATTGAGTACAGTCATCACATAAAGGCTTGCCATGAGGAATCCGGAATTTAAACAACAACTGCACGAGTATTCGCAGTGGCGCAAACAGCTTATACAAGCCATAGAAATGTATAGAGAATGGCGAAGCCACCATAAACTCAGCGACCCTCACAGCACTGAGACATTACTGAATATTCTCAGCGGTTTGCAATCTGACCGCATTACCCTGGCATTTGCAGCGGAATTTTCACGGGGTAAAACAGAACTGATCAACGCCCTGTTTTTTGCTGAAACCGGCGTTAGATTACTGCCTTCTTCTCCCGGCCGCACCACCATGTCACCCACAGAATTATTCTGGGATGAAGAAGGTGGCAGCTACATTCGTTTGCTGAATATTGAGAGCAGACTGGAGGATATTTCTTTAGCCGAATACAAAAACAACCCGGGACGCTGGACGCAAATTGACCTGGATTGTGACTCGCCCACCCAAATGCAGGAAGCTTTTAAAGAACTGATTGCAACCAAACAGGTTCCCCGGGAAATGGCTGACAAACTAGGCTTATGGAATGAGAGAGAAGCCGCCGAACAGGGCATCATTAATCCCGAAACCGTTGAAATTCCATGCTGGCGACATGCATTAATCAGTTTTCCTCATCCCTTGTTAAAAGAAGGGCTGTGTATTTTAGATACGCCGGGGCTGAATGCTTTGGGTACCGAACCTGAATTAACCTTGAGTATGTTACCCAGCGCTCAGGCAATTATTTTTGTGCTGGCTGCAGATACAGGGGTCACCAAAAGCGACCTGGAAATGTGGAAGAATCACGTTTGCAGTTCCAGAGGCCATAATAAACAAGGTCTTGCCGTAGTAATGAACAAAATAGATGCCATGTGGGACGACCTGGCCGGCGAACAAGGTTATGAAGAATCCATCGACAAACAAATTCATACATCAGCCTCTATTTTAGGACTGGATAAAGACGTTATTTTTCCGGTTTCCGCAAAACAGGCACTATTAGCCAAAGTAAAATCAGATGAGTCATTATTACAAAAAAGTCGCCTGGCAAAATTGGAAAGTTATCTTTCTGACGATATCCTGAAACAGCGCCGTCATATTCTCATGGAAACGGTCATTAAAGATATTGGTTTCCTGGTCACTGAGTCGTCAAATTTGTGTAACAGCAAACTCTCCAATGCCGGCAAACAATTGGAAGAGTTTAAACAAATTGACTTTGAAAACCAGGAAATGACCGGCAAACTAATGGCAGAAACCCGAGACCGGCAAAATGTTTACTTGGCGAATGTTGAAAACTTTCAGGCCAGCCGCAAGGTATTCAGTATTCAGGCAAAAATGTTAATCGATTCTTTCGCCAAAGAAAAAATTGATGAAATCATCAAGTCTACCAAACAGGATATGAGCAAAAGTTTAACAACTTACGGTATGAAACAGAATATCCGTAAACTTTTTGATGAATTACGTGATTTATTGCAGGACTCTGTTGATCTTACCAATGAAACCAGGCGCCTGGTAAAAGCTATCCATAAGAAATTTCAGGATGAATATGGTTTTAAAGAAATTGAGCCACAATTATTTTCGATCAAACAATATCAATTTGAACTGGAACAGATTTTTGAAGAAGGCGAGGTCTTTCGTAGCAGCGCCAAAACCACAATGACCGAACAAAGTATCGTGGTTAATAAACTGTACAGTACCTTGATCGTAAAGGCCCGGGATATTCTACAACAAGCTCATAAAGATGCAGCAACCTGGAGCAATAGTGTTCTCACACCTTTAATGCATCAAATTAAAGATCACAAAAAGCAGATTGAAAGTCGTCTGCAAATGCTGAGAAAAATTAATGATTCGAAAGACAACGTGTCTGAAAACATTTCTCACCTTGAATCGGAACTTGAACAGTTAAAACTGCAGCGTAAAGAACTGACAACTATTATCAAAGCCATGCATTTTGACGAATACAATAATGAAAGTCAGGTGGAGGCATTAGAGACAATGCATTGAGGTTCAAGGTCAAGGAGGAATTCGGTATTTAACATTTAGAAAACCTCCTTAACAATATTTTTATACCTTTCAGCTCTTTTTAAACTTCAAATCCCAAACACCGTGCCCCAAACGCAGGCCGCGTTTTTCAAATTTAGTCATTGGCCGATAATCCGGCCGTTCACAATATTCATTACTGGCGCTCAAGTTAACCAAGCCGGTACTGGCTGATAATATCTTCAACATATCCTTAGCATAATGTTCCCAGTCTGTTGCGGCATGAAAATAACCACCGGGTTGCAGTTTTTTATTTAATAGCTCAACAAATCCGGGGCGTACAATACGGCGTTTGTGATGTTTTCTTTTATGCCAGGGGTCAGGGAAAAATAAATGTACACCAGCCAGACTGTAATCAGAAATTTTTTGCTCAAGTATTTCTATGGCATCATGATGGTAAATTCTGACATTGGTTAAACCTTTCTGCTCCAAGAGCAACATCAAATGACCTACTCCCGGTCGATGAACTTCAATTCCCAGATAATTAAATTGAGGATTGGCTTCTGCCATTGCTGCCAGACTTTCACCATTGCCAAACCCAATTTCAACAATTAATGGCGCACTGCGAACAAAAACATGACCGTAGTTATAACTTTTTTCTGAATCTAAACAATATTTATCCCAGTATTGTTCTAATGCCGCCTTTTGTCCTGCAGTGGCTCGCCCCTGACGACGAATAAAACTGCGGATTTTTGACGGCTCGATTCTTTCGGAAATTTTCATAAAGATTAAGTAGATAGGACAGGCCAAGTTTAAAGACAAGGATCTGCATCATCAATAAAAATGCGTTCCCTTTCGTCACCCCTTACAAGACCTATACATTACAGAAATAATCCATCGACAGGTGATGAAGCCGAAGCAAAGCGTTTTCTTGGCATCCGTCCGGCTAGAAAGGCTTCACGTCCCGCTTCTATACCCTTTTTCATGGCTGAAGCCATCAATACCGGATTTTTCGCAGCCGCAATTGCGGTATTCATCAACACCCCGTCACAACCCAGTTCCATAGCAATCGCAGCATCGGAAGCCGTCCCTACACCGGCATCAACCAGAATAGGCACATTCGCATTTTCAACAATAGTCAGAATATTGTGAGGATTACGAATACCGAGACCTGAACCGATCGGTGCTGCTAACGGCATCACCGCAACACAGCCAATATCTTCCAGTCTTTTTGCAGCAATCGGGTCGTCATTGGTATAAACCATCACATCAAAACCGTCTTTGACCAATAACTCAGCTGCCCCAAAGGTTTCCGCCACATCCGGAAACAGGGTTTTCTGGTCTGCCAGCACCTCAAGCTTAACCAGCTTATGCCCTCCCAACAACTCTCTGGCCAGCCGGCAGGTTCTGACAGCATCATCGGCAGTATAACAGCCGGCAGTATTAGGCAAAATGGTGTATTTATCCGGTGAAATAACATCCAGCAGATTGGGTTCATCCACATTTTGGCCAATATTTGTTCGACGGATGGCTACTGTCACAATTTCTGCACCACTGGCTTCAATAGCCAGCCGGGTTTCCTCCAGGTCTTTATATTTTCCTGTCCCCACCAATAGCCTGGAGGTGAATTGCCGACCACCGATTGTAAAAAAGTCATCCTGACCGCCGCCAATTGCCTGGACAATTTCCAGTCGATCACCAGCTTTTAATAACTGCGAGGCGTATTGGTCAAACGGTAGAATTTCCTTATTCAATTCAACCGCAATTCTTTTTCCAGTCAAGTCCAAATCAGCGACAACATCGGCTACTACATTGTTATCGCTATATTCTCTGATATCCCCATTTACAGATATTTTCATAATTAAACTCTAAGTTCTTTCTACAGTACGACGTTTTTGCACGGCTACAGCCAGATTATTTAATAGCTGGACCGTATCATTCCAGCCCAGACAGGCATCGGTAATACTTTGTCCATAAGCCAGCTCCTGACCTTCAACAACATCCTGCCGTCCTGCTTTAAGATAACTTTCAACCATCGCTCCGATAATTCGACTGTCACCCTGTGCAATTTGCTCTCCCACATCTTCAGCCACAACCAATTGCCGCTGAAATTGTTTCAAACTATTGCCATGACTAAAATCAATCATGATATTCGGACGCAATTTCGCTTGTTGCAAACCTTCTGCAACCTTTTCGACATTAACAGCATCGTAATTAGGCGCATCATCTCCCCCTCTAAGGATTATGTGTGCGTCTTCATTACCTTTGGTTGAAAAAATAGCCGACCGGCCTTCCTTGGTCACTGATAGAAAATGATGTGGACTCATAGCTGCGCCAATAGCATCTATGGCAATTTTGATGGAGCCATCGGTGGCATTTTTAAACCCAACCGGACAAGACATTCCCGATGATAATTCCCGATGCACTTGACTTTCTGTTGTTCTGGCGCCGATGGCGCCCCAGGCAATCAA
The DNA here is from genome assembly GCA_964474415.1 of uncultured Methylomarinum sp. Taxonomy (GTDB): domain Bacteria; phylum Pseudomonadota; class Gammaproteobacteria; order Methylococcales; family Methylomonadaceae; genus Methylomarinum. The sequence goes on from CAYYSO010000041.1 coordinate 9,649, forward strand.
ATCTGATACATATTGAGGGGTAATTAAATCCAGATATTCTGTAGCGGCTGGCATGCCCAGATTATTTATATCCAGCAGCACTTGTCTGGCAATACGCAAGCCTTTATTGATATTAAAAGTAGAATTCAAGTCGGGGTCATTGATCAACCCTTTCCAGCCTACTGTGGTTCGGGGTTTCTCAAAATAAACCCGCATGACTATCAGCAAATCTTCTTTTAACTGATCCTTTACCGCTTTAAGCTTTCCTGCGTATTCAATTGCTGCTTTGGGGTGATGAATTGAACAAGGCCCCACCACCACCAACAAGCGATCATCTTCCCTCGTCAGAATATTATGGATTTCCTTTCTGGCGCTCAAGGTGGTTTGTGCCGCGTTATCGGTAATAGATATTTCATCATGAACCTGAATGGGCGCTACGACCTCTTTTGTTTCAAGTATTCTTAAATCATCGGTATTGTATTTACTTAGCATGGTAGATAGCTAGCTGATTTATGTGCTGATTAATTTTAAAGCTGTCTATTTTAAACTGTTTTATAGATCTTATGTTATATATTAACGAATCATAATAGTGTCAAGCTGTAATCAGCTGTGCTAAAGTTGTGCATTTGTTAAACATCAGGAATGGAATAAAACAAGATTCGAAACTGATGCGGAAATCCTGTTTATATTCAAGGTTCGCTTACAAGAACACAACAAGTTGTAACATCACGGATTCAGATTACAAATCGCTTTTTGGAATTATCTATGCTTCTCTCTGCCCTAAAATTTCCGCTGATAGTAGCGGCAATCATCGCTGTGTTTTCAGCATCATCACAATCATCCCCCTTAACCCAGGCTATCCAGGTCGAGGAGGCTACTAATAATGCGGCGATTAAATCTCAAAAAAAGATTAATGCATTAAGTGATAAAACTGGCAAGATGCTGGAACAATATCGTGCGGCTATTCATCAAACCCAAAGCCTCAAAACCTATAACCACTATTTGCAAAAGCTAGTCAATTCCCAACAACAGGAAAAAACATCTTTGCAACAGCAATTAGCGGAAATTGACATCACTCAACAAGAGATTGTGCCGTTGATTTTGCATATGTTGAAAACACTGGAAAAATTCGTGCACCTGGACGTGCCTTTTCTCCCTGAAGAACGACAGCAGCGTTTGACTAATCTACAAGCCATGATGGTCAGGGCAGATGTCAGCAATGCCGAAAAATATCGACACATCCTTGAGGCATACCAGATTGAAAATGATTACGGCAATACTATAGAAGCGTATCGGGGTGACCTGGAATTACAGGGAATCGTCAGTTCGGTCGATTTTTTACGTCTGGGCCGCATTGCCTTGTATTATCAGCGACTGGATGGCAGTGAAACCGGTTACTGGAACAAGGAAACAAAACAATGGCAGGTTTTATCCACGGATTATCGTCATGCCATTAGTAATGGTTTACGGATTGCCAGAAAAGAAGCGGCGCCGGATTTATTAATATTACCCATACCTGTACCGGAGACCGGCAAATGAACAAATTGATTCTGTTCTTCATGGTATTGCTTTCTCCTTATGCTTTTGCCGAGCATCTTGACCTTGATCAATTGCTGCGTGAGGTTAAAAAAGAGCAAAGCGTCGATGCCAAAATCAACAAAGCCAGGGAAGCTGAATTTTTGGCTGAAAAATCTAGACAGCAACAATTATTGCAACAGGCACTGACTGAACTCCATAAACAGCAACAACTGAGCAAGCTATTAAAATCCCGGTTAAATAGCAATGAAAAACAAATCATTGAGTTGGAAGCGGAATTAAAAAGTCGCAGCGGCGATCTGGGCGAACTGTTCGGTGTTGCCAGCCAGGCCGCGGGTGATTTAAAAGCCAGTCTGACTGATTCAATTATTTCCGCACAATTCCCCGGACGGATAGTGAAACTCAATAGCTTGATTGATAGCCAGGCATTTCCAACCATTCAACAATTAGAGCAATTATGGTTTACCTTGCAACAGGAGATGACCGAATCCGCTAAAGTCGTCAGGTTTGCCAGCCAAATTTTGACAGCGTCAGGCGATCCTCAACAGACTCAAGTGATACGCATCGGCGCATTCAATGCACTGGCAGAGGGTCGTTACCTGCGTTATATTCCTGAAACCGGTAAATTGGCAGAATTACCGAGACAGCCCGCTAACAAATATCTTGCCTTGGCAAAAGAACTGGCTGTTGCCAAACAGGGGCCGGTTGCAGCCGGTATAGATCCGACACGCGGCGTCATTCTGAGTATGTTGATCCAGACACCTAACACCACTGAACGGATTGAACAGGGTGGTATCATCGGTTACATCATCTTGCTGCTGGGCACATTCGGTCTGTTATATTCCTTATACCGATTGCTTATTCTGACTCTGACGGGGCGAAAAATGGATGCCCAAGTCAATTCACAACAGATTACCACGGACAATCCCCTTGGACGAGTGCTGGCTGCCGGCGAACAGGCACACAGTGAAGATACGGAAACCCTGGAATTGTTGCTTGATGAAGCCATTACCCGCGAAGTTCCCACCCTGGAAAAAGGCTTATCGATGATCAAATTGCTGGCGGCTGTTGCTCCATTACTGGGGTTGCTTGGAACAGTGACCGGGATGATTTCAACTTTTCAATCTATCAGCCTGTTTGGAACCGGGGATCCTAAATTGATGGCCAATGGTATTTCTCAAGCTCTGGTGACCACTATGCTAGGTTTATGTGTTGCCATTCCCTTGCTATTTTTACACAGTCTGGTGGTATCACGAAGCCGTATACTGGTGCAGATTCTGGATGAGCAATCTGCCGGTATTGTTAGTCGCCGGGCAGGAAAATAATGGAATTCATCAATACGCCACTCGCTTCGATACAACAGTTTCTGAATGCCGGAGGTGACGTATTATGGCTGATTCTAATGATTTCAGTCATTCTCTGGGGGCTAATCGTCGAACGTTTGCTGTTTTTTAAATACCGTTATCCCCAATTACGTCATCTGTGGTTAAGCCAATGGCATCAGCGCAAGGATAAACGCTCAAGGAATGCCCGTAATATTCGTTATGGTATTATTTCTGAAGCCAGAATAGCTATGAACAAACCCGTTTTAGTCATCAAAATGCTGGTGGCTATTTGTCCGTTAATGGGATTACTGGGCACGGTAACCGGCATGATTCATGTTTTCGATGTCATGGCCATCACCGGCAACAGCAATGTCCGCGCCATGGCCGATGGAATTTCCAAAGCGACTATCACCACCATGGCAGGCATGGTGATCGCCATAGCCGGATTATATTTCAGTAAACTTATTGAAGATCGTATCAATGATGAAACCCATCATCTGACCGATTTATTACAAAACCACTAGGCAAAGCTCTTATGCGCCGCAGAAACAATCGTTCAACGACCGAACAACACGCTGAAATCGATATGACGCCCATGCTGGACATTGTTTTTATCATGTTGATTTTTTTTATTGTCACGACCTCCTTTATCAAGGAATCGGGTATTGATGTCAACCGACCGACCGCACAAACGGCCACCCGTAAAGAACAGGGCAATATTATTGTCGGCATCAAAGCCAATGGCGATGTCTGGATAGACAAACGCCAAGTAGATATTCGGGCAATACGCGCCAATGTCGCGCGATTACATGCCGAAAACCCCATGGGTTCGGTCATCATTGCCGCTGACCGGGAAACTAAAGTCAAGGTACTGACTCAGGTGATGGACCAGATCCGCATGGCGGGCATTACTAACGCCTCTATTGCCACCGAGAGTGAATCCCGGTGATTCGACTGACCATTTCTTTTTTATGTGGTTTGCTGATTTCGCTGGGTTTGTTCTGGCTGATGCAATTTATGATCATCACCAACCAACAGGGCTTCAAAAAAACGGAAAGCCTGGTGATGACTGAATTTGTACGCCTCAAACAAGAAACAAAACTGAAAACCCGGGAACGAAAATTGCCTGACCCGCCTTTGCCGGAGAAACACCCGCCACCACCGCCTCTGGTATCAATGCAGCAACCGCAGGCCAGACAAAATACATTACCGGATATGGACATGCCAAACCTGGATATTCCGCTGCAAAACAGCCGTTTTTCAGGCTCCATACTGGGCGGTATACAAATGGGCAAAGGCAAAATCAGCACTAACGTCATTCCTTTGGTCCGCATTCCACCTCGTTATCCGATGCGCGCGGCAAGACGTAAAATTGAAGGTTGGGTTAAAGTGGAATTCACCATCACCGAGAATGGTACTGTCAGAGATGCTGAAGTTGTAGAGTCGCAACCGTCAGATATATTCGACCGCGCTGCACTGCGAGCCATCCGCAAATGGAAATTCAAACCCAAAGTGATTGATGGTGAAGCCTTTGAACAGCGAGCTATTCAGATTCTGCAATTTAAGTTATCAAAATGATGCGTTTATTATTGCTCTGTCTTTGTTTTTTGGTAAGCCTGCCGGCTTTTACGGCAGATAAAAACAAATCTGCCACTGTTTCACCCTGGCTGTATAAAAAACTGACTAAAACAGAAAAGCTGATCAGTCAGAAATCTTATCAGGCCGCACTGAAAAGTTTGCAGAAGATATTGCCTGATGTAGAGCAGGGAAGTTATGAGCAAGCTACTGTCTTGCGTTCTTTGTCATCCGTGTATGCTTTGCAAGGTCAATATAACAAAGCTGTTATTGCTCTGAAAAAGTGTCTAGAGCTAAATGCTCTGCCGGAAAATCAGAAACTGCAAAGTGTTTTAAATCTGGGACAGTTGTATATGGCTAGCGAACAGTATGCCCAAGCGGTTAAAACATTAAAACCTTGGCTGGCTAAAAATCCAAATCCAGATGTGGATATCAGTGTCTTATTGGCTAATGCCTATGCTCAGCTAAAACAATACCGAAAAGCACTGCCGCATATTAAGAGAGCAATAACGACCAGCAAAAAACCGGCGGAGTCCTGGTATCAATTAAACCTGGCTTTATATTATGAACTGAATGACTATCAATCCGCCGCTAACCTATTAGCAAAATTGTTACCTCTTTATCCCAACAAAAAAGAATACTGGGAGCAGTTGGCTTCAGTTTATCAACAATTAAAACAATATAAGAAAGCTGTCAGCATTCAGCACCTGGCCTATAAAAAAGGCTTTCTGAACAGCGAGAAAGAACTACTGGCATTAACCAATCTATTTTTATATGTAGGTTCACCTTATAAAGGCGCAAAACTGCTGAGTGAAGCACTGGCCAACAAACAAATTCGCCATAATTCACGCAACTGGGAAACACTGGCCACCGCCTGGCAACAAGCCAAAGAATTAGACAAAGCCATAACGGCTCTGGAAAAAGCCTCAAGCCTGAGCAAAAAAGGTCGCCTCTATCACCGGCTGGGTCAAGTATATGTTGAACGGGAAAAATGGCAAAAGGCTATCGTCGCTTTTAATAAAGCACTTGCCAAAAACGGCTTAAAACAGCCTGGAGCCACATACCTGTTATTGGGAATGAGTCACTACGAACTCAATCATATAAAACAGGCTCGCGCTGCTTTTAACAAGGCAAAAAACTACCGTAAACAACGAAAAGCCGCCATACAATGGCTGGACTATATCGGCAGTAATAAGTTTTGATTATTCCAAAAGCATCTAAACAACAGCATTCAGATTTTTATCTTCATACAAACGCAGTTTTTTCCAACCGGTAAATTTACTGTCATCAAAAGGAATATCGTGATCTATAGCATGCTCATAACAACTGCGAAATAAACGTGCTGTACGAAAAGCATGCAGTTCATCATCAGCTGTCACGATGTCTACATTACCAACCTGAAAAGTTTTATTGCGTGATTTACCGTCTTTTACCCAAAAAACCGTATAGCATAAATAGCTTTTATCTTTTCTGTGGTCGTATTTTATAGTTCTGGAAACCCCCGTTACACCAGTGGTCGTCTTGTTTTTGGGCGGTTTCAAAAAACGCGTTCTACTGCCTTTTAGCACCACCAGCATTTGATCACGCCAAGTAATTGCCGCTTGTAAAGACTTGTTTTTATTTCCCCATAATTTATGAGAAAAATAACGACTGCTTTCTTTACCTCGCCTGACGATTCGCACCTGATAACCGAAAGCATCGGGTTCTGTTATATGTTTTACTTTTGCCATAATCTCTAAAACCTAAAGTTAGGCGACTATCGTATGAATAGTGCCATACAAATAGACAAGACATCATATCCCTGACGTTATCTGTGTAGTTCAATGATTACAAATTATCCTCGAAGTGAAAAATAAATCAAGTAGAAATTTATCAATTAGTGAACTGTTTCCTAGTATTTTGGTGTAGAATATCTCAAATCCACTGCATCAGTGGCATAATGTTTTATTACAACACCTTGTTATACAAGTATTTTTTGGAGAAAAACGATGAGCGTATTAGTAGGTAAACAAGCGCCGGACTTTAC
>CAYYSO010000042.1:0-16037 GCA_964474415.1 uncultured Methylomarinum sp.
TAGTCATCGAGCTATTTTAAATGAGCATCATATTATTCAGTCAATGAGCCGTAAAGGAAACTGCTGGGATAATGCTGTCTCTGAAAGCTTTTTTCATACCTTAAAAACGGAGTTGGTTCACCATTGCCAATTTAAAACCAGGAAGGATGCTAAGCGAGCAATATTTGAATATATCGAGGTCTTTTATAACCGAGAACGAATTCATTCTGCTAATGACTATTTGTCTCCAGTTGACTATGAAATCCTGCAAAAAACTGTGTAAGCTTGTATCCGGAAAAGTGTTGACACATCAGTGACGCAGAGCGTAGGAACGAGATCATTTTGATCAACTTTTTAGGCATGAAAAAATCACAATGTTTCCAGCTTGGCATAAGAGAGCATTAGCCATTTTAGACCGACTTTATGAAAATTTATCTGCACCCGCTCCTGAGCGCCCTCTCCTTCCATTTGTAATACCACACCTTCGCCAAATTTGGCATGACTGACTCTTTGCCCGAGCTTGTAGGTTCCGACCTGTACAGATGATGACGATGTTTTACCGGCGGTAACCGGACGACTGACATTGGCTCTCATACGAATTTCCTGTATATATTCAGCCGGAATTTCACGAATAAACCGGGAAGGTCTAGGATAATTTTCTTTGCCGTATAAGCGCCTGGATTCGGCATGAGAGAGATACAGCCGCTCCATTGCGCGGGTAATTCCTACGTAACACAAGCGCCGCTCTTCCTCCAGTTTTCCCGGGTCTTCAGTCGATTGTTGCGAAGGAAACAGTCCTTCTTCCATCCCAACCATAAATACCTGTTTAAATTCCAGTCCTTTGGCGGAGTGCAATGTCATCAGCTGCACACAATCTTCGTGAGATTCTCCCTGCATCTCACCTGCCTCCAATGCAGCATGAGCGAGAAACATATCAAGTTCACTCAAGTTTTCTTGATTATCTTCTTCGTAATCGAACATCCGCGCAGCATTGACCAATTCTTCCAGGTTTTCTATCCGAACTTCGCCTTTGTCACTTTTTTCTTTTTTATAAAGCTCAATCAGGCCACTTTTTTCAACAACCCGCTTTACTTTTTCAAATAACGCTTCGTCTTCTGCTTCAGCCTGCAATTGTGTAATCAGATTAAAAAAACCTTTCAGTGCATTGGCAGCCCGCGCTGACAGCTTGTTTTGGTTTTGACTGATCAGTTCAACCGCCGCCCTCCATAGTGACAACTGCTGTTCTCTGGCCAGTATTCGAATATCATCCAGCGTTTTAGCGCCAATACCGCGTGTCGGCGTATTCACTACTCGTTCAAACGAAGCATCATCATGATGATTAGACATCAAGCGCAAATAAGCCAGCGCGTTTTTGATTTCCATCCGTTCAAAAAACCGCAATCCGCCATATACCCGATACGGCGTACCGGTCGCCATCAGTTTTTCTTCAAACTGACGGGACTGGGCATTGGAACGGTATAAAATTGCCACATCACTGCGCAGCCCGCCATCATTTACCCATTGACGAATTTTTTCTACAACAAAATAGGCCTCATCCTGTTCGTTGAAAGCAGAATACAGCGAAATCAACTCGCCATTACCGCTGTCTGTCCACAACTCCTTGCCCATGCGGCTGTCATTGTTGGCAATCAAGGTATTCGCAGCTTTCAGAATATGTCCTGTAGAGCGGTAATTCTGCTCCAGGCGAACCACTTTATGATTGGGATAATGTTTCTGGAAATTATAGATATTTTCTATCTTAGCCCCACGCCAGCCATAAATGGACTGGTCATCATCGCCTACCACAAACAGGTTATCGCGGCCGTCCGTCAACAATCTTAACCAGGCATATTGGATGGTATTGGTATCCTGAAACTCATCGACATGAACTTGTTGGAAGCGCTGTTGGTAAAATTCCAGCAAATCATCATTGTCTCGCAACAGTTCATGCGCCCTAAGTAGCAATTCGGCAAAATCCACCAGGCCGGAACGCTCACAGACCTCTTCATAAGCTTTATAAATAGTCTGCATACGACGCTGATAAAGATCACCCGACTCAAGCATATGTCTGGCCCGTATACCTTCATCCTTTTGCGCATTAATAAACCATTGCACCTGTTTGGGCGGCCATTTGGAATCATCCAGATTGAGGTTTTTAATCAATCTTTTAATTACCCGTAGCTGATCGTCCGAATCCATTACCTGAAAGGTTTCCGGTAATTTTGCCTGTTTGGCATGCCGCCGTAACAAGCGATGGGCCAAACCATGAAAAGTACCTATCCACATGGAGCGGGCGGAAATATTCAATAAGTCTTCAATTCGACCGCGCATTTCTGTGGCTGCTTTATTGGTAAATGTTACCGCCAGAATATTGTGCGGCGAATTTCCATTTACCTGTATATGCCAGGCAATTCGATGTACCAGAACCCGGGTTTTACCGCTGCCTGCTCCGGCTAATACCAGCATAGACTGGGAGGGCGCTGATACGGCCATTCGCTGGGCGTCATTTAAACTGTTAATTATTGAGCTTATTTGCATTTTTTATTACTTGCACATTTCTAGGAGCTGTGTATATTTGCTGTTTACGGAAAAAATGTCTGTACTGAGGACAACATAAAAATAACGATATAAAGGGGTTGAAAAATGAACTTTGATGTAAAACGCATGATTAAATTTGAACATAACGTCGGACAAAAAGAAGCGAAAATCCGCATGGCTGCCGGCGCTGCTTTACTGTTTATTTCTCTTTTCACTGCCAGCATTTTTTTATTGATTATTGGCTTGGTATTGATTGCAACGGGTTATTCAGGCTGGTGTCCTGCTTATTCTGGCATGAATAGAAATACTCTGGAAGAGGGAGAAAAACCCGATAGCTGAAGGATTTAAATAAACCATTACGACAACTAGTGCTGCACTAGTTGTCGAATTGCATCGTGAATATTCTTTGGCTGGCTTAGGACGCTTGCATCGGTTCCATTTTTTGAGCGAATTTTCTTTGGGTGTGTCTACAATCATTATCGACTTTGATATTATGCCGAGCAAATGAATCCGGGTCCAGCCTAATTTCAAAATCTGTCGATCTTATCGACAGCACTGGTGAGAAGTATATATACTCTCCTCGCACATCATTTTTTAGCACCGAAATGCTAAAAAATTCACATACAGAGGGTATAATATTTCAAACACATCCATTAACTCTGACCCCCCTGACTGTGACAACGTTATTCCCCCTTCCGGAAAATCACCCTCAGCGATTTAAATTACACAACGAAGTTCATGCCCGTTCCTCGGTAATCTTTGATTTGCCTGTCACGACTTCACACTTGGCCATTATACTGAGCCGTGAAGAGAAAAATCAGGATCGTAAGCATCTGATTGAACTTTGTGAGCGTTTTGGCGTAAGTCCGCCTAAACTGGATGCTAATCATTTTAGTGCGCGTTTTGATGCATTTCAGTTGCGTTGGGAACAGCATGGGGAATTTACCTCTTATACTTTTTATGTCAACAATCTGCATCAGGCAGACCCGTTCAAGGAGCCGGCACTTAAAAGTGTTCCCGTAGACTGGATGTCCCAATTGCCTGGAAAAGTCATTGTAGCGGCTCATGCATCCATTATTCCAGCTGCCAATACTGCCGGGGATATAGAGTCCCTGTCACGGTTTTTTGCCGGCAACCCCTTGATTGGCGCTGAAGTCAGCGGAGGCTCTGCCAAAGCTTATACCGATTTCAGAATTCATGTCGATGGTTTCAGCCGGTTTCTGATTCTTGATGACCATTTGAAAACGGCTCAGGCCGGTCGCCTGTTGCAACGCCTGTTTGAAATTGAAGTTTACCGGGTTATGGCATTACTAGCCTTTCCTATCGCCCGTAGACTGACACCGGAATTAATCAAGGCAGACCGACAATTGATCGCCATCACCGCCGCCATGGCAAAAGCCGACAGCAACGATGGAAAACTACTGGATGAATTGACCACGCTTGCCGCTGAAGTGGAGAACCATATATCCAGTAACCACTATCGTTTTGCAGCAGCCGGGGCATATTATAATCTGGTTAATCAGCGAATTGAAGATTTGCGTGAAGTCAGAATTCAGGGGTCACAGACTTTCAGTGAGTTCATGACCCGGCGACTGGAACCTGCTATCAGCACTTGCCAATCTACCGCCAAGCGTTTCACGCTATTATCGGAACGCATCAGTAACGCTGGCGAATTGCTACGCACACGAGTGGATATATCCATTGAACGACAAAATCAGGCGCTGCTGAAATCAATGAACATGCACGCAAAAATGCAATTGCGCTTGCAGGGAACTGTAGAAGGAGTATCCATTATCGCCATCACCAGTTACGCCGTCAGCCTGATTGGGTCGATTGCGCAAGCCATGAAATCGGCCGGTTGGGATATCAATCCGCCTTTGGTTATTGGTGTATCCATTCCTGTTGTATTAGGCGTTGTTGTTATTGGTGTACGCCGTATTCACAAGCTGATTCAAAAAACAGATGACGATTAACCATTTAAAATTATAGAGAGAAAATATCTGATTTTTCTCGACAATCGCCTTAAATATGTTCTCAATCTTCTTTTCGGCATTCACCTTCAATAACATCACGGGCTGCAGCATTACGCTGCTGAAAAGTTGCGCCTCCAACCTGCGCATTAAGCAGATGATTTTCAATGACATATTGAGCCATTTTTCTGCGCAATTGAGGGATCAGACAAGCAAACCCCAAGGCATCGGTAAAAAAACCCGGGGTCAGTAACAACGCGCCGCCAACCAGTAAAATAGGGCCTTCAATCATTTCATATGCTGGCATCGCACCTTGTTTTAAACTGTCCTGAAAACGCTGCCAGGTGGCCAACCCTTGTTTACGCAGTAACCAAGCTCCCAGCACTGCAGTAAAAACCACCATAAAAATGGTTGGAAACACACCAATTATGCCACCTATCTGCAGTAGCAGATAAATTTCCACAAATGGAACAATCAGAAAAAACAAGAATATAATTTGCACAATTTTCATTAAAATACCCGGAGAAAGCGAATTAAGCGCGAGACAAATAGAAACGCAACATTTGATTATACCCAGCGCATATCATTGTTGGTACTTAATTGACTTCGGTATGAAATACGATGGGCGATAACTATAAATAGTATGAGTATCCGACCTGAATTTCCAGAATAAAATTCCATCCATTTACAAATATTCCTATGTATCAAATCATTCTTTGCACTTGCCCGAATAATGAAACGGCAGAAACTATCGCCCGGCAACTGGTAGAATCGCAACTGGCTGCCTGTGTCAATATCCTGCCTTCCGTCACATCAATCTATCAATGGCAGGGGGAAATTGAAACTGCGCAGGAACACTTGTTAATTATCAAGTCCCGAATTGATAGATATCCCGAACTGGAAAACAGGATTCAAAGCCTGCACCCCTATGAACTTCCCGAAATAGTTGCAGTCTCTATTGATCACGCTTTACCCGACTACTTAAAATGGATCGACGCATGTCTCGCTACACATTAATTCTACTCTGTATATTCTTCAGTCAACAACCTGGCGCTTTCGGCGCCGAAGAATTGTTGTCGCAGGAACAGACTTTGAAAAAATCGGGTTCCGCCAACGCTATCGACCAGCTGATCAAAGGTTTTAATGGTCTTAAACTAAATCTGTTTAAAAACGAATTACTGCCGGCAGAACAAGCATTCAAATTTTTTACTGTCGTCAAAGATGCCCAAACTCTGCATGTCAACTGGATCATTGCCGACGGCTATTATCTATACCGAGATAAAATCAAATTTAATCTGAATCCCAGCGATACTACCGACATTCAACTCGGAGACTATCTTATCCCGCAGGGCGAACCTTATCATGATGAAGCCTTCGGACAGGTTGAAATTTATCATCATAAATTAGGCTTTGATATTCCTCTGCTACACCAGGACAAACAGGCGCACAATATCAGCCTGCAGGCAAAATTCCAGGGTTGTGCCGACCGCGGGGTATGTTATCCACCCATGCAAACAACGGTTGAACTGGCGGTACCTGCCGCACAACAATTAAATTCAACCATAAATACAAGCACACAGAAGCCACTGTCAGAACAGGACCAAATTGTAAATTCACTGCATCACGATACCTTGTGGTTAACACTGTTGAGTTTTTTTGGTTTTGGCCTGTTACTGGCTTTTACGCCCTGCGTTTTCCCGATGATTCCCATTTTATCCGGCATCATCGTGGGTCACGGTAAAAACATTACCAGTCGCAAAGCCTTTTTACTGTCATTCAGCTACGTGTTTGCTTCGGCGCTAACTTATACAGTATTTGGTATTCTGGCTGCATTATTCGGCAGCAATCTCCAGGCAATCTTTCAGGAACCCTGGATTATCGCTGTATTCAGCGGCATTTTCATTCTGCTGTCGCTGTCAATGTTTGGGTTCTACACCCTGGAAATGCCTAAATTTTTACAAACAAAATTACATCACTCCAGCGACAAACACCGTGACGGCTCCTACTTTGGTGCCGCTGTTATGGGCACATTGTCTTCGCTGATTGTCGGCCCCTGTGTGGCCGCGCCGCTGGCAGCTGCACTGATCTATATCGGCCAGACCGGTGATGTGTTTCTGGGTGGCTCAACCCTGTTTATCATGGGCTTCGGTATGGGGGTACCATTACTGCTATTGGGGGCTTCGGCAGGCAAAATATTGCCTAAAGCCGGAGACTGGATGGAATCAACTAAAGCCGTATTTGGAGTGGTAATGCTGGCAGTGGCGGTATGGATGCTGGAACGCATTCTACCGGCTTCGATTACTATGTTGTTATGGGCAATGCTGTTCATTATTCCCGCTATTTACCTGAGCGCCATTGACCCCTTGCCCGAAACAGCGACAAACTGGCGTAAGTTATGGAAAGGTCTGGGACTGATCATGCTAGTTTACGGCGTATTGTTGTTAATAGGTTTGAGCGCCGGTAACAGCAATCCCCTATTACCTTTACAAAGTCTTGCTGCTAATAACCGGAATCCGGAACAGAAAGGCATTGTTTTTCAGCGTATTCGCACGATCTCCGAACTGGAACAAAGAATTCAGCAAGCATCTGCCAATGGACAGTGGCTAATGCTGGATTTTTACGCCGATTGGTGCATCTCCTGTAAAGAAATGGAAGCGTACACTTTTACCGATGCAAAAATCAAACATCAGCTGGCTGATTTTGTATTGGTGCAGGCGGATGTCACTGCTAATAATGATGACGACAAGTCGCTGTTAAAACGTTTTAACCTGATTGGTCCGCCGGGTATTATATTCTACGGCCCGGATCAACGGGAAAGAACATCCTCCCGCGTCATCGGTTACCAGGATAGCGAAACATTCAGCAAAACTCTGCAAAATCTATGAAACAAAACCTCCTCCTCATCCTCGCTGCAACTCTCGCTTTAGTCGCAGGAATTTATGTGAAAAATAACTTTGCTGTTTCTGAAACCCAGACTCAGACCGTTGAAAAACTAAATTTCAGTCTACTGGATTTAACTGGAAAAACGCATAATATCTCGGAATGGTACGGTAAAATTCTGATCATTAACTTCTGGGCGACCTGGTGTCCTCCATGCCTGAAAGAAATCCCGGAATTCATCAAATTGCAACAGGAATTTTCTGACCAAAATGTTCAATTTATCGGCATTGCCATTGAAGACCAACCGGCTGTCAGCAAATATCTCAGTACACTCAAGATCAATTATCCCGTTCTGATTGGAGGGGATGAAGCGATTACTCTGTCGCAGCAATTAGGCAATATTGTCAACGCCGTTCCTTTTACTGTTATCGTTAATCAACAGGGACAGATTATTCACAGGCAGCCCGGTGAACTGTCCCGGACTAAAATTCTTGAACTCTTGGCGCCTTTAATTTAGAACCGTGCCGGATATTTTAACAGGAACCGTTTGCAATAATTCCTGTCGTATTTAAATCTTTGAGTAAAACCGATACATTTATGGCCATCAGCGTTTTCGATATCTTTAAAATCGGTATTGGTCCTTCCAGTTCCCACACAGTAGGTCCGATGCGTGCAGCTTTGCTTTTTGCCAAACAACTGTGCGAACAGCAATTACCCAGCATAACCAACCGCTTGCAAATTGACCTGTTCGGTTCTCTGGGAGCGACTGGTAAGGGGCATGGAACTGACAAAGCCATTCAACTGGGACTTGAGGGAGAAACGCCCGATCAAATCGAACCTGATGCCATAGAGATAAAACTGCAAAATATTCGTAACGCTAAAACCTTACGGCTACTGGGAGAAACAGCTATCCCGTTTCACCAGGAAACAGACCTGAATTATCACCTGGAATCTTTGCCCTTTCACGCCAATGGTATGCGTTTTTCAGCCTTTAACGGCCACAAGAAACTGCTGGAAAAAGAATATTTCTCGGTTGGAGGCGGTTTTATCAGCACCGGAGATGATTCACAACAAACACATTCCACCAATGTAAACTGCCTGCCTTACCCTTTTAAAAGTTCTGACGAGCTACTGAAATTATGCATGTTGCACAAATGTTCTATCAGTAACATCATGCTCAATAATGAAAAAGTCTGGTTCGGTGAACAGGAGATTCGTCAAAACTTACTCAAAATCTGGCAGGTCATGCAATCCTGTGTACAGCGAGGCTTTAAACAACAAGGAATTTTGCCGGGAGGACTCAATGTTAAACGCCGAGCCCCTGATTTATACCGCCAATTACATGAAGAAAATCAAAATTCAGACGTACCTTTGGGACAACTGGACTGGGTTAACCTGTTTGCACTGTCAGTCAGCGAAGAGAATGCCGCCGGCGGCCGGGTTGTTACCGCACCAACAAACGGCGCTGCTGGAATCATTCCAGCTGTGATGCATTATTACTGGCAATTTTGCAGAAATGCTGATGAAGAGGGGATCATTCGCTTTTTATTAACCGCCGGTGCCTTCGCCATACTCTACAAAGAGAATGCCTCAATTTCCGGCGCCGAAGTGGGTTGTCAAGGAGAGGTCGGCGTCGCCTGCTCAATGGCTGCGGGCGCTTTGGCCGAGGTGTTGGGCGGCAGTCCTGAACAAGTGGAAAATGCGGCTGAAATCGGTATGGAACATAATCTGGGCCTGACCTGCGACCCCATTGGCGGGCTAGTGCAAATCCCCTGTATAGAGCGTAATGCCATGGGTGCCGTTAAAGCCATCAATGCAGCGCGTATGGCGCTCAGAGGAACAGGAGTTCACCAGGTATCATTGGATAAAGTCATTAAAACCATGCGCGATACCGGTATTGATATGCAAAGCAAGTACAAGGAAACCTCCCAGGGAGGGCTGGCTGTTAATGTTATCGAGTGTTAGGATCGTATGGAAATTGTGAATTACCGTGAACCACATGGATGTGGTGCAGTTATCCCGTCCTGCTATCGCTAAGTACCGACATCCTTGTAGGCAAATGCAGATTATGCAGGAGCAATTATCTGTGAACTACAGGGATGTAGTGAATGCAGATTATGCAGGAGCAATCATCTGCCCGTAAAATTCAAATAAACAACCACAAATATAAAGCTCCTGTCGCTATCTGCCATGAAATAACATATATCTGGACAAAACCTTACAAATTAGGCAAAATTGACAGTATTATCCAAGAAAGATCAGTTGGGGGCGGAATTTATAGGGCAAGATATTGGTTTCAGAGTGCTTTAACAGGTTTTTGCTTCTGCAAAACCTGCATTTCCTACATCCATGTAGGTCAAAAAATCTTAGCTTCACCCATAGGTTAAGCGGGTATCTTTTGAAGCACACGGATGTGCTGAATGCAGATAATGCAGGAACAATTATCTGTGAAGTACCGTGGAATCAATAACTTGCGCCAGAATCCGTGAGCCAGCTGATTTTTCTAGGATTATGAGTGTTTTTAATTCGATACCTTAATTAATGGCAATAATAACTATTCTAAATGGTCCTAATCTTAACCTGTTAGGCACGCGCGAACCCGGACATTATGGGACAAAAACACTCAAAGATATTCATAATACTCTTGAATTGATTGCTGAAAAACTTGGCCATCAACTCAATTTTTATCAGAATAATGCTGAGCATGAAATTGTCGAGCATGTTCATCAGGCGTTTAAAAAACAGACCGACTTTATCATTATCAATCCGGCAGCATTCACTCATACCAGTGTCGCCATTCGGGACGCCCTGCTGGCCACTCAAATACCCTTTATAGAAGTTCATTTATCAAATGTTCATGCCCGCGAGCCATTCAGAAAACACTCTTACTTTTCCGATATAGCCAAAGGCGTGATTTGCGGGTTGGGGGCAACAGGTTACGAACTGGCATTACAAGCCGCTCATCAGATACTTGCAGAGAGAAACTAACACCATGGATATTAGAAAAATAAAAAAATTGATCGAAATTATCGAAGACTCTGACATTGCTGAACTGGAAATCAGTGAAGGCGAAGAATCCGTCAGAATCAGTCGAATCTCCGCTGTCGCCCCGCAACAGATGGCCGCCGCACCTGTTGCAGTTACAGCAGCAGCGCCAGTAGAAGTCCCCCCTGCTGTGCCAAAGGAAAACGCAATCAGCGGACACGCAGTAAAATCACCGATGGTTGGCACTTTCTATCGCTCGGCATCACCTGGGGCAACTCCATTTGTCGAAATAGGTCATACGGTTTCTGTCGGCGACACACTCTGTATTATTGAAGCGATGAAAATACTCAATCAAATTGAAGCGGATAAAAGCGGCACTATCAAGAAAATTCTGGTTGAAAATGCTCAGCCTGTCGAATATGACCAACCTTTATTCATCATCGAATAAGCAGACAGGCAGATAACCATGTTTGATAAAATTGTAATCGCCAATCGCGGCGAGATCGCATTACGTATATTAAGAGCCTGTCGTGAACTGGGTATCAAAGCAGTCGCAGTTCATTCCGATGCCGACCGTGACCTGAAACACGTTCGCCTGGCCGATGAAGCAGTCTGTATTGGCCCGGCCGCTTCCACAGACAGCTATTTAAACATCCCGGCCATCATCAGCGCCGCCGAAGTAACTGATGCCGAAGCCATTCATCCCGGCTACGGTTTTTTATCGGAAAATGCAGACTTTTCAGAAAAGGTCAGTCAAAGCGGTTTTGCATTTATTGGACCCAAAGCGGAAACCATCCGCATGATGGGAGATAAGATTTCCGCCAAAAAAGCCATGCAGGCAGCCGATATTCCTTGTGTTCCCGGCAATGGGGATCCTCTCGGGAATGATAATGCCACTAATCTGAAAATGGCCCAGGAAATCGGTTATCCGGTCATTATTAAAGCAGCCGGCGGCGGGGGTGGCCGAGGTATGCGCACCGTGCACACTGAAGCTGCACTGCTTAATGCCATTACCATGACTAAAGCGGAAGCCGGTACAGCTTTTGGCAACGATACAGTATACATGGAGAAGTTTCTGGAAGACCCACGCCATATTGAATTTCAAATTATGGCGGACAATCACGGTAATGCCATCCATCTGGGGGAACGCGACTGCTCCATGCAGCGCCGCCACCAAAAAGTGGTCGAAGAGGCACCTGCTCCCGGCATCACCCCGGAGCAACGCAAAAAAATGGGTGAACTTTGTGCCAAAGCGTGTGTTGACATTGGCTACCAGGGCGCCGGTACGTTTGAGTTCCTGTATGAAAAAGGGGAATTCTTTTTTATTGAAATGAATACCCGGGTACAGGTTGAACATCCTGTTACCGAAATGATTACCGGTTTTGACATTGTCAAAGAACAGCTGCGTATTGCCGCCGGTGAACCATTATCGATTACCCAGGACCAGGTAACCTTTACCGGTCACGCCGTAGAATGTCGTTTAAACGCCGAGGACCCGGTCAACTTCATGCCAAGCCCGGGTAGAATCGACCAGTTCCATATGCCGGGCGGCCCAGGAATACGCTGCGAAACCCATATCTATAACGGCTATAAAGTACCGCCTTATTACGATTCTATGATCGGTAAGCTGATAGCTCACGGCGAGGACAGAAATAGCGCCATAGCCCGTATGAAAACAGCATTGAGCGAAATGGTCATCGATGGCATTAAAACCAACATTCCATTACAGCAGGATATTATGTCCGACAGCGCTTTTGCTCAGGGCGAACAAAACATTCATTACCTGGAAAAGAAACTGGGTATCAGTTAATTTTTACAAATGGGAATTTTATAATTTGTCTTTATTAGCATGAAGGGCATGAAGTTAAGTAATGCGCAATAATTAACCTACCAGGATTACGCTGGATTTTTATTCGTCTTCAAGGCGCAACGGAGGGAGCATAGCAAGCAAGCTATGTGACCGGTGGGAGTTGCACCGCTTCCACATCCTGCTCGCGCCAAGTACCTACATCCTTGTAGGCAACGCTGAAGACGGATAAAAAGACAAGCAAGGTGGGTGGGTTATTTGTTGCGAGCTGCCTTAATATAAAAATATCTTCAAGTCCTTCATGTTCTTCATGTTCTTCATGGTAGGAATAAATGGCATTACATGAAACCCTACCCCTTCATCATTATTCTCAAATAATATGTCCTGGCATCAACTTTCGCTTATTACAGACCAAAAAACCGCTCCTGACCTTGCCGATTTTTTCAGCAATCTGGGAGCTGTCTCTGTGACCTATATGGATGCGGAAGATCAGCCGGTATTTGAACCTGCTCCCGGTGAAACCAAAATCTGGAATCGCACTAAAGTCATCGCCCTATTTGAACTGACTGTTGAACCGGAACTGATAAAATCATTAGTTTTTGCACAATTTAAACAACATCTTTTACAAGACTGGTTTCAGGAAGTATTGCAGGATCAAATATGGGAACGTGCTTGGATGGAACACTTTCATCCGGTCAAGTTTGCCGACAGATTGTGGATTTGTCCGACAGGCCAGGAACGTAGCGAACCCGACACGGTTTGCATGACACTGGATCCGGGACTGGCATTCGGAACAGGCACCCATCCGACCACAGCGTTATGTCTGGAATGGCTAGCTTCACATGATATTAAGGATAAAACCATTATTGATTATGGATGTGGTTCCGGCATATTGGCAGTCGCGGCGCTGTTATTAGGCGCCAAAGAAGTACATTGCATCGATATCGACCCGCAAGCCCTGGAAGCCACCCAAAACAATGCCGAAAAAAACAATATTCAGCAACATATCCACTTCTATCTGCCCGAACAATTTACCGCTTTTCAGGCCGATGTGGTTTTAGCCAATATTCTGGCGCAACCTTTAATTGCACTCTCTGCACAAATAGCCGATTTAATAAAAACCAACGGCTCGCTAATCCTGTCAGGTATTTTGAATGAACAGGCTGAAGCGGTCGCAAAAGCTTACCGACAGAACGGTTTACGCATTGATACTCCTATTTCTCAGGAAGACTGGTGCAGGTTGGATAGTATTAAACAAGGTTAACCATGTTGTATACCCTGTGTCCGGAATGTAAACAACAACAGACAGTCAGCACGGAACAATTGCGACTATCACGCGGCATGTTAAAATGCACGAAGTGCTCAGCTATGTTTGATGCTCTTGAATTCATCAGTGAGCAACTGCTTGAGGAATCAGAGCAAACTCATTATCAAAACCAATTTCCGCCAACTCCGAAACAAAACAAAAAACTGGATGCATTATGGTCCTATGGTTTGCTCGCCGGGATACTGTTATTGTGTACACAAATCTATTTTTTTGAAGGCTATACCCTGAGCCAGAACTCAATACTGCGACCTTGGCTGTTAAAGTTTTGTCAAACGTTTGACTGCCGACTACCAAGATATAAAAATATAAATGAAATCAGCATCCTGCAGGGCTCTCTGGAATCAACAGACGCTCATGTCTATGTATTTAAAGCCGTCATTAGCAACCAGGCTCAATTTGATCAACCTTATCCTGATATTATATTAACGTTATTAAATTTTACTGGCGAAGCATTTGCTGAAAGAGTCTTTTCCGCGCATAATTACCAGCCAGAATCAGCTTTGCTCGCTGCTGACGAAACAACAGAAATCAGCTTCAATATTGCTGCACCACAGACCAAAATCGGCGGCTATACTTTCAAACTATTGTAATTCCTATGGTGCATCCTGAACTATTTTTAAAAAAAAATGAAGATAAGCGCCTGCGTAAAGGACATTTATGGGTATTCAGCAATGAAGTCGATAGTCAGCGCAGTCCATTAGACAGGTTTTCCCCGGGGGATCTGGCTGTCATTAAAGACAGTAGCGGCCAGTCCTTGGGCACAGCCTATATCAACCCGAACACACTAATTTGCGCACGGCTGTTATCCCGAAAAGCAAATCTCAAAATTGGCGGCAATTTTTTTAAATGTCGTTTGAATAATGCGCTGGCAATCCGTCAGCGTCTATTTGACAAACCATTTTACCGGCTGGTTTTTGGCGAAAGTGATGGCTTACCCGGCCTGATTATAGATCGCTTTGACTCGATATTATCAATACAAATTACCACCGCAGGAATAGAAAAACACAAAGACACTCTGATTTCCATCTTGGTTGATTTACTGGCGCCGGAGGCCATCATATTAAAAAATGATACCGCTCAGAGGCAACTGGAAAATCTGCCGACAGAATCAGAAATAATCTACGGTAAAGTCCCGGAACAGCTGATCATTGAAGAAAATAATGCCCGTTTTATTATTAATATTCTGGATGGACAAAAAACCGGTTGGTTTTATGATCACCGTTGCAGTCGGTCACAATTAACATCATTCGCTGCAGAGCGGAATATTCTGGATTTATTTTCCTATTCCGGCGCCTGGGGCATCCCTGCTGCGATAGCCGGCGCTAAACAGGTAACCTGTGTAGACAGTTCTGAATCAGCGCTGAACATGGCCTTATCCAGCGCTAAACTCAATGGCGTCGATACTCATATGCACTTTGAACGTAGCGATGTATTTGAATTTCTCAAGCAAGCCAGAGAAAAAAATGAACGCTACGATGTTATTGTGCTGGATCCACCGGCATTGATTAAACGCAAAAAAGACTTTAAAGCCGGATATCAGGCTTATCGCCGTTTAAACCAGTTAGCGTTGCAAATACTGTCAAAAAACGGCATTCTGGTTTCCGCCTCCTGCTCTCATCATCTAAGTAAAGCCAACCTGCATGAGATTTTGCGCTCGTCCGCCCGCCATATTGATCGTCATCTGGTCTTTTTTGCCACCGGCGGACAGGGCCCGGACCACCCAGTTCACCCTGCCTTAGCGGAAACAGAATATTTAAAAACTTTTTTCTGTTCGGTTACCGCCAGCTTGTAAAAACAATCCGATTTTCTAACTACCCATCAATAGGAGAAAAAATGAAAGCCTGTGAATCCTGTACAGACCGAGTTAACATCGGTTGCAACCATAAAAAAAAGTCGGTGCTGTCACGCACTATCGGCCTGGTGTTTGTTTATTTACCCATTTTAACGCTACCCTTTGTGATCACCAGCGCTCTTTTGACTTATTTTAGCCTCAAATTTGTGGGCGCTGAAAACGTTAAAACTCTAAAAGACTTTCTGCCTGACCGGGCCAGTCACCGCTATGATCTGAAAAGCCAGGTAACAATGGACGGCTCATTCAAATTAAGCGCTGCGCAATCAAAACTATACTGGATTCTTAACTGTACCTGGTATTGTCCATACAGTGTCGGTCTATTTGAATGGCATGCCTATCTGGTCAAAGTGGTTGAAAACTGGTGGTGTCCTTTCACACATTCCAGAAAAAACAGCTATACCGATGGTGCAATCGATCAGTCTTTCTGGCACATCTACCCGGAAGACAAAGCCAAGCTGCACGAAGAAGATAGAAATAATCCGATTTTTACCGAAACACCGGATAAATAACCTGGATAATTTGGAAGTGAAGCTTTAGCTTCGCTTTCTATGCGGGACTAAAGTCCCGCTTTCGAATAGACGATAGTTGTTCTATTTATTCCGTGCGCGTTCCTAAGACATAAGGCGAAAGACAAAAGAACTGCGCGTCTTTCGTCTTTCGTCTTTCGTCTTTCGTCTTTCGTCTTTCGTCTTTCGTCTT
>CAYYSO010000043.1:0-15699 GCA_964474415.1 uncultured Methylomarinum sp.
CAAATGCCTAGTGAAAATCAGTGGGTGTGTTGATTTAATCGTGCAATTGTAACTGTTCAGCCGTTTTTTTGGAAATGCACAGGAACTGATGCATCGTTAAAGTATAAGGCGATTATTTTATCTTTACACTAATGTGTTAGCTAGTTCTATGAATAACAACAGGTTATTGCTTTAAGGAAACAAGAAAAATAGTACAGATTGATATTAAAAATGATTCACTGCGTGGGCTGAAATTAGCCATAGGACTGCTCTGCTAGTCTATTAATGAGAAAAGGCTACAATTAATTGTGAATGAAACAAAGGGAACAGTCGATGGAAC
Organism: uncultured Methylomarinum sp.; assembly: GCA_964474415.1. Lineage (GTDB taxonomy): Bacteria > Pseudomonadota > Gammaproteobacteria > Methylococcales > Methylomonadaceae > Methylomarinum. The sequence goes on from CAYYSO010000043.1 coordinate 320, forward strand.
CATTATCCGACCTAACAAGGTATCCTGCATTCTAAACGCGCCAATATCTATTATCTGGAAAAATGCCGGGTGATGCAAAAAGATGGCCGTGTACTTTATCTGACAGAAGCTAAAGAAGAAAAACAGTATTGGAATATACCTATAGCCAATACTACCGTGATTTGATGTGTCAACACTATTTCAGACACAAAGTTACCCAGTTTTTTGCTGAATTTCGTAATCAACGGGTGACAAATAATCATTTGCAGAATGGATTCTTTCTCTATTGTAAAATACCTCAATATATTCAAACATAGCCAGTTTAGCTTCTGTTCTTGCCCCAAAGTCACGCCTCTGACTTCAAACCGCTTTCCAGCCTCCGTATCCCCATCCTGTTCGCTCACATGTCATTTCTGGCGTTCCGGCAAACATCTCAATCAGCATCCATTTCAATTGATGTTTCAAAAAACCAAATAAAAATTACAACCACTAAAAACACAGATAACCCACTAAATATGCTATATTTCCATATCTGACGCCAATCAATGACTGTAATGGTCTAAGGAGCAATCATCAAAATCCATGGTTGAAGGGATATTTACAGACTATCACGCCAAATATTACGCTTATGAACTGACCAGACAAGCATCCGGCGACAATGTAGAAAGGCTTTCAACATCGCTGTTTGATGCCAGTGTCGATTTGAATCCTCATCAAATCGAAGCGGCATTATTTGCATTGCGTTCACCCTTGTCCAAAGGCGTCATCCTTGCCGATGAAGTCGGATTGGGGAAAACCATAGAAGCGGGGTTGGTGCTTTGCCAATACTGGGCAGAACGCAAACGCAATCTACTGATTATTTGCCCGGCCTCATTACGCCGGCAATGGGCGGCTGAACTCACTGAAAAATTCAATCTGCCTTGCGTTATTCTCGATGCGGCATCAGTCCGCAAACAAAAAGATACAGGAATCTATAACCCCTTTAAACAAAACAAAGTCGTCATTTTGTCCTATCACTATGCCAGCAGGATGGAAGAGCAATTAGTTTCTATTGGCTGGGACTTGGTGACTATTGATGAAGCCCATAAATTACGCAACGCCCATCAAAAAAGCAACCGCATGGGGCAAGCATTGAAGCGGTCATTAGCAGGCAGGCAAAACTTTTACTGACTGCAACGCCGCTTCAAAACAGCCTGATTGAACTCTATGGCTTGTCAACCCTGATTGACGACCAATTATTTGGTGATGATAAAGCCTTTCGCAAGCAATATATGAATGCTGAAGGGAATCTACCGGAATTACGACACCGATTAAACAGTTTTGTCAAACGAACATTGAGGAAAGATGTATTAGAGTATGTTCGCTATACAGAAAGGCGCACCTCCACCCAACCTTTTACCCCCAGCGACAAAGAGCAACGACTTTACGATGCGTTATCGGCGTTTATGTTAAGGGAAGACTCTTATGCTTTGCCCAAAAGACAGCGACATTTAACCAACTTAATACTACGGAAATTACTTGCCTCATCCACTCATGCCGTCACCGCAACATTGGAACGCATCCGCCAACGTTTAATATTACTGCAAACTCATTCACCAGCTGCAACGCCGGAAAACTTCCTTGGTCATTTAATTGAAATCGAAGAATTGGAGGAAGAATACACAGAATCCTTAGATGATATTGATCAACAACAGGCCGAAGATGAATCCGTCATAAATCCACAACAACTTGAGCAGGAAATTACAGAATTAAGTGAATACATAGACTGGGCCAACGCTATATCCGTGGATGCTAAAACCGAACAACTAGTCACTGCAATTGAAACCGGCTTTAGCGAAATGCAAAAAATGGGCGCCGCCCGTAAAGCCATTATTTTTACCGAACCCAAGCGCACTCAGGAATATTTAAAAGATTATCTGATACAAAAAGGCTGGCAAGATAAATTGGTCACATTTAACGGTACCAATAACGATCCGGATTCAACCAAGATTTATCAGCAATGGCTGACTGAAAATCAAGACACCGACAAAATCACCGGATCACGGCCAGTTGATCGAAGGACAGCGATTATTGACCACTTTACAGCACATGCTGAAGTCATGATCGCCACCGAAGCGGCGGCTGAAGGTGTTAATCTGCAATTTTGTTCTTTAGTCATTAATTATGACTTGCCCTGGAATCCGCAACGTGTGGAGCAGCGTATCGGGCGATGTCACCGTTACGGACAAAAGCATGATGTCGTGGTGGTCAATTTCGTCAATACCCGGAATGAAGCCGATCAGCGGGTGCTGGAATTACTGACAGACAAATTTAATCTGTTCAGTGGCGTATTTGGTGCGTCTGATGAAATTTTAGGGCGCATCGAAAGCGGAATTGACTTTGAAAAACGCATCCTTGAAATTTATCAAACTTGCCGCAACCCGGAAGATATTGAATACGCATTCGCAACATTGCAAGCCGAGCTGGAAACAGACATCGACGAGAAAATGAACGATACGCGAAAGCTTCTTATCGAACATTTTGATGAAGATATACACGACCTGCTAAAAATTCAGCTTGATCAGGCAAAAGCCCGCTTGGATCGTGTCAGCCGGTTATTTTGGGATACCAGCCAACACATTCTCAAAGACCAGGCGCGATTCAACCAGGAACGGCATGATTTTATATTGGAACACCCTCCCTTACCTACTATCGCCCCGGGACATTATCAATTAATTCGCAAAGGTCTGGAAAAAGAAAATATCAGCGCCGAACATATTTACCGTTTAACCCACCCTTTAGGTGAATACGTACTGGAGCAAGCACGACAATGCGCCACACCAGATGCCGAAATTCACTTCGATATCAGCAACCATCCCGCGAAAATTTCGGTCATAGAACAATTACACGGAAAATCCGGCTGGCTTGCACTGGATTTGTTGACCATTACCAGTTTCCAAACAGAAGAACATTTAATTTTTACCGGTCTTACACAATCCGGCACACCGATTGATCAAGAAGCCTGTGAAAAAATGTTGCTCTGCCGTGCGGCAAACCTCATAACTCCACGACAAAACATATCACTACCGGCCTTACTGAATACCAATGCCAAACGTCATTGTCAGGCCACCATTCATCGAATCATCGAAGCCAACAACCGCTTCTTTCAGGCCGAACGAGAAAAACTGGAAAAATGGGCGGATGATAAAATACTCGCCGCCGAACAAAACCTTCAGGAAACCAAAGCGAAATTGCGGGGATTAAAAAGAGAATCCAGACAAGCGGAAACCGTTGAGGCACAGCGCGAATATTAAATACAGATTCGTGAGTTGGAAAGGCAACAGCGCTGCCAAAGACAACAGATATTTGATGCCGAAGATGAAATTATCGAAAAACGTGATGCATTAATTGATGCTTTAGAACAAAAAATGTACCAGCAAACCCAAAACGAACGCTTGTTCACGATTCGCTGGTCAGTTGTTTAACATTAATCAACCACAGAAAATATTAACCACAGAGAGCGCAGAGGACACTGAGACAATAAATCTTTTTAAACTCCGTGCTCTCTGTGTCCTCCGTGGTGAATTTAAACCGTGGTAAAAAAATTAAAATATGACTGAAAATTATAAGAAACTGATTAAAACCCTGCAAAGCCTGTTTGAAATGGACAAGGCCGATCTGGATTTTGGTATTTACCGGATCATGAACCAAAAGCGCGATGAAATAAATCAATTTTTGGAACAGGATTTATTGCCGCAAGTGCAACAGGCATTTGCTGATTATGCACAGGAAGGGCAACAAGATTTGCAACAGCAATTAAAAGCGGCGATTGAGCAGGCCAAAAGCTTTGGCGCACCGAACCCTGAAAATACCGAACCGGTTTTGGCGATCAAGGAAAAAATCCAAAACAGCGTCGATATTCGCGCCATCGAAAACGAAGTCTATTCGCACCTGAACACCTTTTTCAGCCGTTATTACGACAAGGGCGACTTTATCTCTCAGCGGCGTTATAAAAATGACACCTACGCCATTCCCTACGAAGGCGAAGAAGTCAAGTTGTACTGGGTCAATCAGGATCAATATTACATTAAATCATCCGAACACTTGCGTGATTACGCTTTTGTAGCACAGGCCGATGACAATAAAAGCGTCCGTATCAAGCTGGTCGAGGCCGACATTGAAAAAGACAATGTCAAAGCCAAAAGTGGTGAAGAACGCCGTTTTGTTTATCAAGGCTTTGGATTTACCACAAAGGACATAGAGAGCACAAAGGATAAAATTGAACTGGAACTGTATTTTGCTTATGTGCCTAAAAAAGGTGTTAAGCAGAATAAGTTGAATACCCAGGCCGTGGAACAAATTCTGGCCATCCCCCAACATAAGTACTATTATATGGAAATCGCGCGATTCGGTATCAAGTGATCACAAAATATCATTGAATCACAATTATAATTTTGTTTATGCAAAGAATATAATTGAGTCTCGTTTTGGTGGTTTTTCTTTAGATTTGGATGATTATTCAAATCTTGATAATGATTCAAGAGGGCTTTGGAAACCTGTTCCTTTGGATGCTAATAAACCAGGAGGAGATACTCAATATGGAATAACTAACCCAAACACAGGACAGGTTTTCTTTCCACCTAATGGACGTAGTTGGGCTATTAACAAAGAGTCTTATGAGAAATTATTCGACGACAATAGAATTTCTTTTGGAACAAAAGGGAATGCAGCTCCAAAAAGAAAGCTATTTTATGAAGAACGCATAAGAAAGGGAGATAGAAAAACACAATTTCAATTTGGACGAATATGGAAACAACAAAAAATGGAACTACACAAATAATGGACTTATTCAAAGGAAAGGTTTTTTCTTACCCAAAACCTCTTGAGTTATTAAAAAGTATTTTAACAATTTCTCATTTAGACACTAGCCTACTGATTTTAGATTATTTCGCTGGCTCTGGCACAACAGCTCACGCCGTAATCAATCTCAACCGTGAAGACAACGGTCAACGTAAATATATTCTGATCGAAATGGGCGACTACTTTAATACCGTCCTTAAACCCCGCATTCAAAAAGTCGTTTTTTCCAAAGACTGGAAGAATGGCAAACCTGTTGCAAATAAAAATCAAAAATCCTCTATGAACTCTGCGTCCTCTGTGGTGAATTCTAATACTTACAACGGTATCTCCCACTGCTTCAAATATTTAAAACTGGAATCTTACGAAGACACCTTAAATAATCTGCAACTAAAACCCCACAGCAAAGGCCAGCGGGATATGCTGGATGAAAACCCCGCCTTGCGGGAAGATTATATGCTCGGTTATTGGCTGGATGTTGAAACCAAGGATTCGGCCAGTTTACTGAATCTGGACAAATTTGAAGATCCCTTTAATTATCAACTCAATATCGCCACGGGCAGTGCAGGTGCAACCAGACCAACCCAAGTGGATGTGGTGGAAACCTTTAATTATCTGCTGGGCTTAACGGTCAAGCATATTGACGTGGTGCGCGGTTTTAAAATCGTAACGGGTATCAATCCCAAAGAAGAATCGGTCTTGGTCATTTGGCGACATTTGAAACAACAGGATAATGCCGCGCTGGAAAGGTTTATGGATAAATCTGGTTATAACCCGCGCGATACCGAATACGATCATATTTATGTGAACGGCGACCATACATTGGAAGATCCACATTCCAAAGTCAAAATGATCGAAATTGAGTTTAAACGGTTAATGTTTGATGTACAGGATGTCTAAAAGTGACTGAGTTGGAACCGACTTGTTATATCATTGCTGGCCCAAACGGTGCGGGTAAGACTACGTTTGCACTCAATTTTTTACCGGCTATTGTGCAATGCCGTAATTTTATCAATGCGGATATGATTGCGGCAGGGCTGTCCCCTTTAGCGCCCGAATCAATGAAGATAGCTGCGGGCAGGCTTTTTTTAACGGAACTAAAACAGTATATTCAGCAATGTGAATCCTTTGCATTTGAAACAACGCTGTCTGGAAAAACCTATTTACCGATATTAAAAAAACTAAAACGGAACGGCTGGCGCATAGAGCTGTATTATCTTTGGTTGCCAGATATTGAGTTTTCTATCCGGCGCGTACAGGAGCGTGTCGCACATGGCGGGCATAATATCCCATTAGCCGATATACGGCGGCGTTATCCAAAAAGCCTTTACAATTTGTTACATCTTTATACGCCATTAACCGATGTAACCGTTTGTTTTGATAACTCAAAGATGATGCCTGAAAAAATTTTTATCTATCAGGATTCAGCTTATACTGTGCTTGATCCCATTAAGTTTGAACATATCAAGGGGGCTAAATAATGAAAACTGCTGAACAAAGAGCAAATGAGGCGCTTAAGGCATTACAACAAGCTGTTGCCGAAGCCTTGATGAAAAAAAAGAAACTGGGCGAATATGCCATCATCAATCGTAATGGCAAACCCTATAAGGTTTCTGCTGAGGAACTGCCAGAAATAAGGCAATCGCATAATGCCGATTAGTTTTTATTTCACCACAGAGAACACAGAGAAATATTAATAAATTTTCTAAACTCTGTGCTATCTGTGTCCTCTGAGGTTAAAAAAATCAATACAAATATTCCATGAGTATCTTTGAAAATAAACTGGCCTTAAGTCGCTGGATGTTGAATCAGTTTGGCGCGGAATCGTTTCAAGCCTTAAAAAACCATTTGGCCGATAGCCATTTAATCGGCTTTGATGAAGAAAATACCAGTTACTTTCATCATGCCCTGGTCAACAGCAACTTGGCGGGTTTTGTATCACCAGATCAACTGCGTGATTACGACGCCAATATCGTGCGTTTCTGGAAGCGGATTACCGAGAAAAGAAATCATAGCGGCAATACCCAGTATCCTTTGTATTTTCAGTACTTATCATTACTGTTTACCGAGCATTATCTTGATCGTTATTTTCAGGATAAAACCCGGTTACGCCAGGAGTTAAATCAGTTTTTAAACCATTTTAATCAGGACTTACCGAAACGACACCGTTTATTGCCGTTTGCAGAACAAGATTTGAATAAGCTGGCGGTCTGGATTGCTACCGGTGGCGGCAAGACCTTAATCATGCATATCAATATCTTGCAGTTCCAGCATTATTTAAAAAAGGCCCGTAAGAACAAACAATTTAACCGCACGATTTTATTGACGCCGAATGAAGGCTTGTCATTGCAACATAAAGAAGAGCTGGATTTATCCAATATTTCCGCGGATTTATTCGTCAAAGATGGCGGCACAGTGTTTACCTCGGCCGCCGTGGAAATTATCGATATACACAAGCTTAAGGATAAATCCGGCGATAAAACCATTGCCGTGGAAGCGTTTGAATCTAACAATTTGGTGCTGGTCGATGAAGGCCACCGTGGCGCGGGAGGCGATGACTGGATGAAAAAGCGTAGTCAACTGTGCGAGAACGGTTTTTCGTTTGAGTATTCAGCAACCTTCGGTCAGGCCATTAAAGCGGCAAATGGTTCTGAAATATCGCCTGTCGGCAAAGGCAAGCCCTCCAGAAAATGTCAATTAGTGCAGGAATATGCCAAATGTATTTTGTTTGATTATTCCTATAAGTTTTTCCATGAAGACGGTTATGGCAAAGATCATCTGATCTTGAATTTAAGCCAGGTGTGGACGCCTGAACAGCAACAACTGTATCTGACAGGTTGTGTATTAGCGTTTTATCAGCAGAAATGTTTTTTTCAGGACCATCAAACGGCGATTATCGATTATTTGATTTCCAATCCGTTATGGATTTTTGTCGGCGGCAAAGTGACAGCCAAAAATGAAGCAAACAACGAAACGGTATCGGATATACAGGCCATATTGGGCTTTCTTGCCTGCTTCATTGGCAATAAAAGCGGTGAAACGATTCGGCATTTGGATTTATTGCTGAGTAAACAGGATGATTTACGGGATGAGCGTGGTCAATTGGTATTTGATAAAACCTTTCCTTATATCCAAACCTGCTGGCAACTGGGACAAGCGGCGAATCTTTTTCAGGATGTCTTGCGTCGGGTGTTCAATGCCAGTTCAGGTGGAATGTTGCATGTGGTGCATCTAAAAGGCAGTGGCGGCGAAATTGGTTTGCGTGTGGGGGAAAACGACTATTTTGGTTTGGTTAATGTCGGAGAGGCTGCAAAGCTTAAGAAACTCTGCGCTGAAAATCCGGCTGAGAATATGCTGGTCACCGATCAGGCATTTGCACACTCTTTATTTCAGGGTATTAACAAAAAAACATCGACTATCAATTTGCTGATCGGCGCTAAAAAATTTACCGAAGGTTGGAGCTCCTGGCGCGTTTCAACGATGGGCTTAATGAACGTGGGTCGTTCTGAAGGTTCGGAGATTATCCAGTTATTTGGTCGGGGAGTTCGTTTAAAAGGCTATGAAAACAGTTTAAAGCGCAGTAACCATATTCCTGGCATGAAACATCCAGACTATTTGCCATTGCTGGAAACCCTAAATGTTTTTGGTATTCGTTCCGATTACATGAAAGAGTTTGAGGACTATCTGGAAGCGGAAGGCGTGGGGGAGTCGGATACGGAAGTCATTCACTTGCCGGTGATGAAACGCCTGGAACGAACGGATTTAAAGCTGATTCGTCCTAAATTGGATCTTGAACCCTTCAAACAGGCCAGACGGCCTTTTTTACAAACTCCGCCAAAAGATTCAGCGATACGAGTCACATTAAACTGGTATCCGAAAATTCAGACCAAGCGTTCCAGTGGCGTTGCGGCTTTTGCTACCGACATCAATTTGAATGAAGGTCAATTAGAGGCGAAGCATCTGGCATTTTTGGACTTTGACGCTATTTTTTTTGAATTAGCGCAATATAAAAATGAAAAAGCCTGGTACAACCTGCAACTTAATCGAGATGTGATTGAGGCGTTGTTAACAGATTCCAGTTGGTATCACTTGTATATTCCTGCTGATTTATTAGAAATCGGTGATTTTGCACGCACTAAGGTTTGGCAGGAAATTGCGGTAGCTTTATTAAAAAAATATACCGAACGTTTTTATGTGTTCCGTAAAAATGAATATGAAGGCCCGCATCTTGAATATTTTGACCTGAAAGCCAGTGATGACAATTTTATCAGTGAATACAAAGCAACGGTAGAAAGAACTCAACAAGAATGGATTGATAAACTCAATGAATTAGCTGGGTTAATCGGTAAGGTGCCTTTCTCTGATTTTAAGTTTGGCCACCTGAAAGCATTCGACTTTAGTCGGCATCTTTATCAACCGTTGATTTATTTTCACAATAACGAAACGGTTAAAATACACCCGGTACCGTTAAACAAGGGCGAACATGATTTTGTAGAGGATTTGAAGAATTATTACCTGAAAGAAAAAGTCTTTTTTGCTGACAAGGAGCTATTTCTTTTGCGTAACCAAAGCAAAGGAAAAGGTGTTGGTTTTTTTGAAGCGGGAAATTTCTTCTCGGATTTTATTTTGTGGTTGATAGTCGATGGGCAGCAATATATCAATTTTATCGACCCCAAAGGCTTATTAAGAATACAGGGCTTTGACGATGCAAAAATCAGGTTTCATAAAACCATTAAAGCAATCGAAAAAAGACTAGATAACGAAAATATCTCATTAAATTCATTTATTGTATCCAACACCCATTACAACCAAATAAGCTGGTGGAGCATGGGCGCGGAGCCTGAACGGGATTTTGCTAACCATCATGTTTTGTTTCAAAAGGATGATAAATGTTACTATGTTGAGACTTTGTTTAAGTCTATGACAGGGCAATCCTGAATATTTCTTATGTGAAAATTGGTATGGTTCGACTGTCGCCAAACACGTTTCTTAAGTGTTCCTCTCCCTGAAGGCTCGCGGTAAGCATCCATGCTAACCGCGCCAGACCGTTAACCGCATTAAATCCGCAAATCGTCCGTTCCGGCTTAAAAGCATACTTCCTTGTACGCTTTTAAACTCTCTACTCCCGAATTGCTCAGGAGTTATGATTAGATCTGGTGTTTGAGAAAAAGAAGCGGATGGTGTTTATTTTAATATTCGCAACGAAGAATCCAAGCAATGCATTAGTTCAACATTTGTTTGCCATGCAAAGTACGCATTTGTCGTAAGAACTAATATTTTTACTGAAGAATATTGTCTTTGATAGCGTTGGCAATTTCATAGCTTAACCTCTGCAAGGTCCGATTTTCTGCATCAACCAGTTGCTCAAAGTTAGTTCCATTGAAAGTTTCGTTAATGATTGATATTTTGGATAGTATTGCTTTTTTGTTTTTATCGTAGAGCGACCAACGCGCAGTTAAATTTGCATCTCCTCCCAATTGTCCGTCAAAACGGTTAATGTCAATACTTAGCCGATAATCAAGCAGAATTCCTTTATCATGCAAGGGTAAGAGAAACACTCTGTTGGTTGCTAACAAATTTGATAATTCAACCGCGATTACCCTGGATATATTACTTTTCAAAGGTTCTGCCCAGCGGTTGAATTCAGATAGTTCGAGTTTATACGGACTTACTCTGGTGATAATTTGTGGACGATCAAGATAAGGCGCTATGTTTACCGGGCCAATACCGATGGTAATACCGTGTTCAATATTTGTTAATTGTGGGCTGACAGCTTGTTCCAGGTGATAGAAGTTGGTTTTAGGAGAAGTTCCACATCCGGACAGGAGTAAAATCAGCCATGCAAGCTTTGTTCTGTGCAGAAAACGGTAAAATGGTTGCTGGGTCATGGTAACTTCCTAATAGTCTTTTCCTTTAAGCAGTGATTCTGGATGTCGCTCTAGATAATTCATCAGAATTCGCAATGAACGAGTTGCTTTAGTAAGTTCATCCAGGGCATTATCCAGTTCGGCGCGGGTTGCAGAATCCTTGCCGACCAGATTGTCAATACTGGTCAAGGTTGAATTGGCTTCATTCAAGGTGGTGATGGCTGAATCTGTCAACGACTCAATCTGACCATCAACATGTCTGGTCAGCTTGGAAATATCTTTTAGTGTAGTATTCAGAGCGGTATCGACTGAGTTCAGTGTTTGCTGCAATTGTATAAGAGTCAGATTGGTATTATGAATTGTCTCTTTAAGCTCTTTAGAACGAACCAGTGTATTTATGCCGTCCAGGGTATCCAGAAACTTGTCTGCAATCGCCTGTAAGGGAATTTGTTCGAACTGATTGACCAATTTATCAGTAATCGTTTCCACGGTTGGCACTTCAATAATATGATCATCAATGTGACTCAGCATTATGGGGGTATCGGGATAAAAATCCAAATCAATAATCATTTGTCCAGTGACCAGACTTTGCAGTTTTAGTTGTGCCCGGAGTCCTCCATGTATGAGAGCCTCAGCTTCCTGTTTCCATTCCTTCTCTGTCTCGGACATAGCCAAGTCCTTAAGGGCTGAATTCTTTACTGTACCCCGTTCTATTTCCATATAAACCGGCACGGTTATCGCTTTGGTCTGATTATCCAGTATCACATCGATATTTGTGACACTGCCGATACGAACACCACGCAAGACCACGGCAGCGCCAATATTTAAACCTTGTACATTGCCGGGAAAAACAGCCATGACTTTATAGGTTCGAGAAAAAAACTGGCCGGAACTGAATAACATTACACCGATAATGATCAATACCATTGCGCCGATGACAAAACCGCCTACCGCAGTAGGATTGGCTTTTTTACTCATGATTCACCTCGGGTAAGAAAAGCGTGTACTTTGGGGTTGTTACATTTTTTCAGAAGTACCTTGGGATCACCTCCAGTGATCATTGTTTTGGACTCCGGGTCGAGAAACACGGAATTGTTGCCAATGGCAAAAATACTGGCCAGTTCGTGGGTAACGATAACCATGGTTGTACCCAGACTGTTACGCAGCTCCAGGATCAGGTCATCGAGGTTTTTGGCGCTGACAGGATCAAGTCCGGCAGAAGGCTCGTCAAAAAACAGCACCTCAGGGTCCATTGCCATGGCCCGTGCAATACCGGCACGTTTTTGCATGCCGCCACTGATTTCAGCCGGATAATAATCTTCAAAACCACGCAGTCCAACCAATGCCAGTTTCAGTGATGCAACTTTGCGAATCTGTGCAGGGTTTAAATCGGTATATTGTTCAAGCAAAACAGCGATATTTTCAGCCAAAGTCATGGAGCTCCATAGTGCGCCGCTTTGATACATGACGCCAAAACTTTTTTTTATCTGCTTTTGTTGCTCTTCACTACTCTCCCAGTAACTTTTACCCTGATAAAAAATTTGCCCGGAAGCAGGCGCTTTGAGACCCACCAAATGTCGCATCAAGGTACTTTTGCCACAGCCGCTACCACCCATGATAATAAAAATATCATTACGGTTGATGGTGAAATTTAAATTTTGTTGAATAATAAAATCACCATAGGCCATGGTCAGGTTTTTTATAGTGATGTGTGCTTCAGGCATGCTTCAGATTCCCAGCGCGTTAAACAGTACCGTCAATATGGCACAGGCAATCACAATCATTACCATGGCCGAGACGACTGCGGATGTGGTCGCCTGACCGACTGCCTGGGAGTTTCTGCCGCAATGTATGCCGTTAGAACAACCGAGGACAGCGATGATGGCTCCAAAAACAAAGCCCATGAAGATTCCTACAAAAAAATCTGACAGAGACACCGCTTTTAGCAGTTGTATGATGTATTCAACCAGTGTCAGATCAAGAATGGATATGGCTACGACAGAGCCTCCCAGGATTCCCATCAAATCGGCATAAACAACCAGCAAGGGCATCATCAGCATTAACGCCAGCATTCGCGGAAGAACCAGAAATTCCATCGCCGAGAATCCCGAGGTTTCCAGGGCATCTATTTCTTCGTTAACGGTCATGGTGCCGAGTTCTGCTGCATAAGCCGCGCCGGTCCTGCCAGCCATGATAATACCGGTCATAATAGCGGCCATATCCCGAGTCACGGCAATACCCACCAGGTCGGCAACATAAATACCTGCGCCAAAATTATGTAATTGTATGGCGCCGACATAAGCCAGAATCAAGCCGACCAGAAAGCTGACCAGAGAAATAATAGGGAGCGCTCTTATCCCGGCATTCTGGATAATAAACCATAAATCGGAGCGCTGATAAACCGCCTTGCCACGAAACATTTTTAACAGTGTCAAAATGGACTTGCCAAAAAATTCCAGGAATTCGCCGGTTATCCGGGTCGCATCAATGCAATCATTGCCCATATCAGCGCACACAGATTGTGCCTGCTTAGAACGCTTTGCGCCTTTCCGTTCCGGGACGGCATAGGCGAGGGTAAGCAGACGATCGACTCCATTCGGTAGTCCGCCATTGTCTATTTCAATATTGTTTTCTTTGCAAAACTTCGTTAAATCCAGTAACCAGGTTAATAAACCGGAATCCCAGTCATCAACTTCTGCAGCATCAAAGCTCAGTCGTTTAATCGACCCGGCAGCAAGCAACTGTTCCTGTAATGCCCTGGATTCCGGCAGGGTGGCTTTTAGTGTCCAGTTTCCGGTCAGATGCAATAACGATTCGTTTTTTCGGCGGCTCACTGTCAATTTTGCTAATGGTATCATTTGCCCAGCCTCTTCAATGATTGCTTTGGCTTCCACAATATTATATTTATCACAGGCAGAAAAGCGAAAAGCAATCTTACGAATATGACATAAGAGGAAACCACAATTTTGGTCAGTCGCGTGAAATATTTAAACGAGTGGGTGCACTCATGGCCTGGAAACAGAATTTCAGACTATTAACTTTAAAGGGACAAAATGGTAGGATGCGCATCGCGTATCTTATTGCCATTAAGTTAAGAAAATGTGAGCAGGAGGCAGGTGCGGATTTATTCGCACAGTACGGATAAATCCGCATCTGCACTATAGCTAAAGTCAATAAAACAGCTTAACTTAACACCAGTGATATATCTGACACAGTATTGTCCCAACTAAGTTGAAAGCCGAATTTCCAGGCCGGTAAAGATTTTATGGTTTTAGCTTGCTGCCAAGCCGGCAATATTGTAGCCGCAATCGACATAAGTGATTTCACCGGTAACGCCTGATGCCAGGTCAGAGCATAGAAAAGCGGCAACATTGCCGACTTCTTCGATGGTGACATTACGTTTTAATAATGAAGTATCGGAGGCTTTGCTTAACATGGATTTGAAATTGTTGATACCGGCAGATGCCAGGGTTTTGATCGGGCCGGCCGATACCGCATTGACTCGCGTACCTTCAGGACCCAATGCGGCTGCCATGTAGCGGACATTGGCTTCCAGGCTGGCTTTGGCAACGCCCATGACATTGTAGTTGGGGATAGCTCTTTGTGCGCCCAGGTAACTTAACGTCAGCAATGAACCATTACGGCCTTTCATCATATCCCGACCGGCTTTAGCCAGCGCTGTGAAGCTGTAAGAGCTGATGTCATGGGCAATTGAGAAATTTTCGCGGTTGGTGGCATCAACATAGTCGCCATCCAGGGCATCACGAGGAGCAAAGGCGACTGAATGAATGATACAATCCAGACCATCCCAGTGCTTACCCAGTTCTGTAAATACATTGCTAATATGCTCGTCATTACTGACGTCCAGTTCGACAGTAATGTTGGAGTCGCATTTTGCAGCCATATCTTCCACACGACTTTTCAGTTTTTCATTCTGATAAGAAAAAGCCAGTTCTGCTCCTTCACGATGCATGGCCTGGGCGATTCCCCAGGCAATTGAACGGTTACTGGCCAAGCCAACAATCAAGACTCGTTTGCCTTGCATAAAACCCATTATTATCTCCTAATGAAATTGTTGTTAGAATAGCTGTCAGTATCTATGACCCTAATAATGATGTCCAGTATTTTGTCAGTCAATATCAGTCGAAGTCTTGTATTCAGCCTGCTTGTCATGTTGTTGAGCAGTTGTAATATTTCCCAGTTGAATAATCCCTACCGTGCCAGCGAAGACGGCAAGAATATTTTGTATTCGTCTTTTTCTGAAAGACCCAAACATCTGGATCCGGCAGTGGCTTACAGTGCCAATGAATATGCCTTTATTGCGCAGATTTACGAGCCGCCTTTTCAGTACCATTATCTTAAACGGCCGTATCAATTAGTGCCGTTGACGGCAACCCGAATGCCACAGATTATTTATCTGGATAAGCAAGGCAGTCCTTTGCAAGGTGACATTGCGGATGAAGAAGTGGCTTACAGTGATTATTTGATCAATATTAAACCGGGTATTCGGTTTCAGCCGCATCCGGCTTTCAGTCAGGACGACCAGGAACAGTTTTTGTATCATCATATCAATGAACAACAGCTTATCGAAATCCATGATTTAAGTGATTTTCCTATACAGCAGAGTCGGGAATTGACCGCAAAAGATTATGTGTACCAGATAAAACGACTGGCGCATCCAAAAATACAGTCGCCGAT
>CAYYSO010000044.1:0-15697 GCA_964474415.1 uncultured Methylomarinum sp.
GAAAATCGAAAAAGCCACCCGCAAACATTTTCCCGATGGCATTCCCTCTTTCGGCACCGACGCCCTGCGTTTTACCTTTGCATCGCTAGCTTCCACCGGTCGCGATATTCGCTTTGATCTGGCCCGCACCGAAGGTTACCGCAATTTCTGTAATAAATTATGGAATGCGGCCCGTTATGTACTGATGAATACCGAAAATCAGGACAACGGTTTATCTGCAGAGCCGTGTGAATATTCCCAAGCTGACTTATGGATTACCTCGCGTCTGAACCAGGTTATCATCAACACCCGCGACGCCATCGAAAATTACCGTTTCGATATGGCTGCACAGAGCATCTATGAATTTACCTGGAACGAATATTGTGACTGGTATCTGGAGCTGTCAAAAATTTCTCTGCAATCTGATAATGCGGCATTGCAGCGCGGCACCCGTAAAACCTTGCTGAATATTCTGGAAAACATATTACGCATTGCTCATCCGCTGATGCCGTTTATTACCGAAGAAATCTGGCAACGGGTTGCGCCCCTGGCCGGAATCGAAGGTGAAACCATTATGTTGCAGCCTTATCCCGAAGCGGATAACAGTCAGATTAATGAGCAGGCCATCATCGAAACCAACTGGGTAATGGACTTTATTCTCGGTATCCGCCGTATCCGGGGGGAAATGAATATCGCCCCGGGTAAACCTTTAACGGTATTACTGCAAGACGGTTCGAACAATGACCGAGCATTTTTAATGACTAGCGAAAACTATTTACTAAAACTGGGTCGTCTGCAATCCATCACCTGGCTAACCGCAGACCAACACATACCGGAATCCGCCATTGCCCTGGTTGGTGATATGAAAATTCTGATTCCAATGGCAGGGTTAATTGATAAACAAGCGGAACTGGCCAGACTGGAAAAAGAAATTCAGAAAATTCATAAAGAATTGCCCAGAATTGAAGGCAAACTGAATAACCCTAAATTTATCGATAAAGCGCCCGCTGCAGTGATTGAGAAAGAAAAGGATAAATTAGCAACCTTACAATCTTCGCTCAACAACCTTAATGAACAGCTGGTTAAAATTAAAGCCTTGTAAATGAATGGTATACATCAATCACAACAAAGCCCTAAGTCCATTGAAGAATGGACACGGGTTTTGTGTGACCAGGAAATGCCGATTTTTTCCAATACAGCCGGCAATATCTATGCAATCCTGGATGACAAAAAAAAGGGCGCCATGGAACTGGCATCCATTATCCTTCAGGACCCTAATTTAACGGCCAAGTTGCTCAAGGTCAGCAACAGTTCCTATTACAATCCATCGCGCCAGAAAATGAGCACGGTGTCTCGTGCTATTGTTATTCTAGGAGCAAAAACCATTCGCGAACTTACGATTGCCTGCTCATTCTTTGAAGCCATTCTTTCTGTTGAAAATAAAGATCGCGCCAACCAGGAAATTGCCAACGCCATTCATGCGGCGGTGCAAGCTAAAGCATTAGCCATAACCTCTAATGACTCATCCCCCGAAGAAGTGTTTATTGCCGCACTACTACACAATATCGGCAATATTGCATTCTGGTGTTTTAGCCAGAAACAAGGCACACAAATTAACGAGTTGATCCGTTCCGGCAATTTCACAGAGGCTGAGGCAGAAAAAAAAGTTCTCGGCTTTACCTTGCAGCAACTCGGCAAAGAATTAAGCAAATCATGGCGATTTGGTGGATTAATAGAGCAAGCCATTAATAACACAATCTCTAACAATCAACGAGTTCAACTTGTAAAGCTGGGTCACAAAACTCATCATGCAGTCAAATCGGGTTGGGACTCCAACCCCATGCAACAGTGCATTAAAGAGATCAATAAATTAACTGGTCAAGAAGTTCACATCATTAAAACGCATATCAAACAATGCACTGCTTCTGCAGTTAAAATAGCCAAACAATTCGGGGCCCATGATGCCTCCAGGTTTATTGATTTAACAACTGTAACTCATCAACCGGAAAAAACTGAAAAGAATCCTGCTCTTGATAAAAAACACATCCAGTTCCAGATATTACAAGAGATAACAGATCACATCAGCAAAACAATAAACCTGAATATTTTATTTCAACAGGTTTTGGAAGGCATTCATCGCGGAATCGACATGGACAGAACACTGTTTATGCTATTGGGAACAAACAACCAGGCACTGCATGAAAAGTTCTCATTAGGCTGGCTGAAAGTTTCTCAAAATGACAAAATACAAATTGCCAATAGCGGCAAACCAAACTTGTTTTTTTATACTCTACAGACAGCAGATTGTCTATGGGCAAATCTGCAACAACACAGTAGTTTATATGATCAACAAGTAGTTGAAACTTTCGGGAGAAATGAATGCTTTGTACTGCCCGTCCAAACCAAAAACAAAGTCATTGGACTGATTTACTGCGATCGAGCCATTAATCACACACCTTTAACAGAAGATGACTTTAATACAGCTAAACACTTTGCCAACCAGACTAACATAGGCCTAAGTCTTTACCGCATGAGAAGTCATTAACAGATAAGTAGACAAAATCCTTATTTCAGCTATATTTTCTATTACAGTGAATTTAAATTTACACCTCTTTCATGTCAACAGCAGCAAGTGATCTACAATTTAGCGGATTAACAAAATGCCTGATCCGAGAGGGCTTGCTGACTGAAGAAAGCGCCCAGACCGCCCTCCAGGAAGCCAGCAGACAAAAAGTCTCTTTAATCAGTTATCTGGTTAACAATAACAATATCGACAGTAAATCGATAGCCTCATTCGCTTCTGTTGAATTTGGCGTCCCTTTTTTCGATCTGGATGCCATTGATATTCGTTCGCTACCCATTTCTTTGGTCAGCGAAAAGCTGATTCGCCAACATCATGCTTTGCCCTTGTTCAAAAGAGGTAATCGTTTATTCATAGCGACCTCCGATCCAACCAACTTCCAGGCCCTGGATGAAATAAAATTTCATACCCGACTCAATACTGAAAATATTTTAGTTGAAGAAGATAAATTAACCAAGGCAATAGAGACCTCTCTGGAAGCGGCTGACACTTCGATGGCTGATATGCTGGATGAAGATCTTGACAATATCGACATATCTTCTGGTGAAGAAACAGCGCCTATGGATGAGGTCAATTCTGATATTGACGACGCCCCCATTGTGCGCTTTGTCAATAAAATCCTGCTGGATTCAATCAAAAAAGGGGTATCTGATATCCACCTTGAACCTTTTGAGAAAAAATTCAGGATTCGTTTCAGGAGTGATGGTATTTTATATGAGGCTGCAAATCCTCCCGCCAATATCGCCAACAGGATTATTTCCCGAATCAAGGTTATGTCGAAAATGGACATAGCCGAAAGACGAGTACCACAGGATGGTCGTATCAAGATGCAGCTGTCAAAAAGCAGGGCTATTGACTTTCGTGTCAACACATGTCCAACGTTATTTGGTGAAAAAGTTGTATTGCGTATTCTTGATCCGACCAGTGCACAGATCGGCATTGAAAAACTGGGCTTTGAACCGGAACAACAAAAACTCTTTCTGAATGCTATCCACAAACCCTATGGCATGGTACTAGTAACAGGACCGACAGGCAGTGGCAAAACAGTTTCCCTATACACCGGGCTGAATATACTCAACAGTACGGAACGCAATATCTCTACCGCAGAAGACCCCGTTGAGATTACCGTGGAAGGTATCAATCAGGTGAACGTTAATCCCAAAGCCGGACTGACCTTTGCCGAAGCATTAAAGGCTTTTTTGAGACAGGATCCCGATATCATCATGGTGGGTGAGGTTCGTGATCTGGAAACTGCTAGTATTGCCGTCAAAGCGGCACAAACCGGCCACCTGGTTTTATCTACCCTACATACCAATGATGCGCCGCAAACCATCAACCGTCTGGTACAAATGGGCATAGAACCCTTCAACATCGTGTCTGCCGTAAACTTGATCATGGCGCAAAGACTGGCCCGACGTTTATGCGAACATTGTAAAAAACCGGCCGACTATCCGGAAAACGTTTATCTGGAAGCGGGCTTTAAAAAAGAAGATCTAGCCGATATAACATTTTATGATCATGTCGGCTGTGAGCATTGCAATGACGGCTACAAAGGCAGGGTGGGTATTTATCAGGTCATGCCAATCAGTGAAAATATGCGGGCACTCATTTTAAAAGGCGGAAATGCTATGGAGTTGGCAGAATTATCTTTAAGTGAAGGTATTAATGACCTAAGAGCTTCCGGACTATTAAAAGTTCGTCAAGGCATTACTACACTGGAAGAAATTGACAGGGTAACCAAGGAATAATCACAGGAATAATTATGGCAGACAAAACAGCAGAGCAGATGGATTTCATCTGGCAGGGCATCGACAAGCAAGGTAAAAAAACAAAAGGTGAGATCAGCGCTAAAAGTGAAATAATTGCCCGAACTGACTTGAGACGTATGAGCATTCGGGTCATTAAAATTAAACGTAAGCCCAAACCCCTGTTTAGCGCTAAAGTACAAAAAATCACCCCCGGGGATATTGCGATTTTTGCCCGCCAGCTTGCCACCATGTTAGAAGCCGGCGTACCGCTGGTACAGTCCTTCGATATCATCGGCAAAGGCCATGAAAATGCCAGTATGTCTGAAATGCTACTGTCCATTAAAGCAGATATCGAGGGAGGAGATACACTGGCTCAGGCATTGAGAAAAAAAAACCTCTATTTTGATGATTTGTTTTGTAATCTGGTCGATGCCGGTGAACAGGCCGGGGTATTGGAAACTTTGCTGGATAAAATCGCTACCTATAAGGAAAAATCCGAATCCATCAAGAAAAAGGTTAAAAAAGCGTTGACCTATCCAGTTGCCGTTTTGGTCGTTGCCTTCATCGTCACCGCCATTTTATTGATCTTTGTTGTACCGGTTTTTGAAGACCTGTTTCAAAGCTTTGGCGCAGACCTGCCAGCCTTTACCCAATTTGTAATAGGCTTATCGGAATGGGCCCAGAAATGGTGGTGGGCAGTTGTTGGCGTTATCGGCATCACCGTTTATGTGTTTGGCTATTTTAAAAAACGTTCGCACAAATTCAATCATTTTCTGGATAAAACATTATTGAAAATACCGGTAGTTGGCATGATTCTCGATAAATCTGCTATTGCCCGCTTTGCCCGCACACTTTCTACCATGTCTGCAGCCGGCGTTCCTTTGGTTGAAGCACTGGAATCCGTCGCTGGCGCTTGCGGAAATATTATTTATCATGATGCAGTCATGAAAATGCGTGAAGATGTTTCAACCGGCCAGCAGCTACAGTTTTCCATGGCCCAAGTAAACCTTTTCCCACATATGGTTATTCAAATGGTGGCTATTGGTGAGGAATCCGGTTCCATTGATGCAATGCTTGATAAAGTCGCTGATTTTTATGAAGAGGAAGTCGATAACCTGGTCGATAATTTAAGCAGCCTGATGGAACCCATTATCATGGCTATACTCGGAATACTGGTTGGCGGTTTGATCGTCGCTATGTATTTACCCATTTTCAAACTAGGTGCGGCCGTCGGTTAAACCCGACAAAATTTTACAGAGGTTTTATAAGAAAACTACCAAAAAATAGCATCGTTTCATTTTCCCCAAATAACCTTGAATTTTGACAAAATAAAGCGATTTCAGGCTAGCCTTTTAGAAACAATGGAACAACGTGGTAAAACCTGACACATTATTGCTTTAAACTGTGCAAAATTAGGTAGCAGCTATACGCTTAAAACAGACTGTTCATTGGAACAGCGCATTGAATATATAATACTCCCCAAAAACTAGACCAGTAGTTAAGATAGAATCTTGCCCTCAAAAACTGAGGAAAAGAAATGGCGATACGTTGATCCAGCACAGCCGGATTCCAGGGCATATCTAGATTAATCAATACCGTAGCTGATTGCAGATTCAACCCCGTTCCGCCGGCATCGGTGGAAATAAACACCTGAATGGAGTCATCGTGTTGGAATTTATCCATCAAATCACCGCGTTTATGAGTTGGAATACCGCCATGGAAGAAGCCAGCCAGGTTCCAAAGCTCAGGTTACCCTCAATTAATTTTACCCGAACTTCGTTGCGACCTTTTTAACTCGTTCCTGAATAGCTTCATCGACGGCGCCGCCTAACAGTTTTTCATCTTCATCAGCAAAACTGAATTGGTCCGCATAAGCATACAAAGCCGCAATGGTATGACGACAAACTCTTAAGCCTTCATGACAATCGCAACTCACCTTCAGTTGCCCATCATGTTCCGTCAACTCCAGCCAAAATGCTTCATCATTCTCGTCATCTTCTACCTGAGCCGATAACCTGCCCTCCGCCAGTTCCAGAGCAAATACGCGATTTTCGGAAAAATAAGCCAGGCCTTGCTTAACCAAGTTTTCAGAGGCTATAGAATGTAAGCGTTCGCTATCGTAGAGAAAAAAAATCATTACTCATAGGTTAATCATCAGCGAAACCAGAAGAAGATAATTGTAATCAAGTGTAAGGGCAATGCCATCTTCCTGAAAAGAATGAGACTGCTAATGCCACAATCCATTAAAATGCCATCTTGGACGACGAGTTATTTTTCTGGATTGTAGTAAATGTCTCAAAGTTTCCCGGTCAGAAAATGATGGTAATGGAAATTCTTCCTCCTCTATTTTCAATTCCATTAACCGTCGAACCCGTTCCTTAGTCGGTGGATGGGTGCGTAATAACGATGGCTCTGGTAATCTTCGTCCCGGCAAAAACAAACGCTCTAACCATCCATTCTGGGCATGTTCTATTTTCACCAGCGCCCTGACCAGTCCATCAGAGTTTCCTGTCAATCTTGCCGCATTCAAGTCTGCGTCATATTCCCGCGTCCGTGACAACCCAAGCTGCGCCAGAGAACAAATAGTCGGCGAAAAAATCAGCAATGCGATGGCAAACCAGTTAATACTGACATTCGTCAACAAAATCAGCGGCAAATTTACCATCAACAGTAGTTGTCCAAATAAAGAGAACATGCTGGTCAAGCGACTGAACATGTCAGCCAGCCCCATGACACTCATGTCATTATTACGAATATGGCTGATTTCATGCGCCAGTACAGCGACTATTTCTTCTGCGTTCAGAGTTTGCAACAAACCATCACTTATACCGATACAGGCATTTCCCCTGCGTCCGACTGTAAAAGCATTGAGGATACTACTGGGTACATAGTAAAGCACCGGTACAGTTGTCAGTCCTGCTCTTCGGCTCAATTCCTGAACTGCAGTATAAATCAATGGCGCTTGCGACTTTGACAAAGGAACTGCGCTATACATTTGCATGATCAGTTTGGGTGTAAAACCAGGATTAAACAACAAAAGTAAGACACCGGTAACCGCAAGGACAATAATTCCTTCATTCGCCCAAAGCAGGAATCCCAACAAAAACATCAGACATGCCATCACCAGAAGTAATAACAAAGTCTGCAATTTATTTGCCAGAGCATGTTGGTTCCAGTATTTTTCATCAAGCGCCATAAATTTGAACCTTATTTGGTTTTTACCTATCAGACACGAAAATCCGGCGGTCAGGTAGCTGGCAAAGTTTTCATGCGCACTCCTCAGGCCCCAGCATTAAATAACTCCCGAAACTGACTTATCTTTATTATTCCATTTCAGCATTAGGAAAGTAGTTGGAAACGTACAGAAATAATTTGCTATCTGTAGGTGCGACAAATCCGCACAATGAAAAGCCTACACCACTCTTTTGGAATTTATTCCGTGCGCATTCCTAAGGTCTTTCAAGCCCGTCCATTACCTGGCTCATTTTCCTGTTGCAGTTGCAAAAAATTCTGCATGTCCTCGTTATCAACCTGATAATAAATATCTTCAACTAAGACAGTCACAGCAACCGACTCAAAAGTAATCGTATCCCCCGGATAATAGTAACTCACCTGCCAACCGCTTTGTTGCGTGAATACTTCAATCTCCGCTTTATCCTGTTCTATCAACACATATTCCTGCAGGCTGGACAAGGTTTGATAGGCAAGTCTTTTTAGAGTTTTATCAGTCTTTCGGGTCGCCGGTGAAAGCACTTCAACAATGATGACCGGTCGAGTTTTATAATAATCATTCTCATTATCCTGCTGATCACAAACGACCATTACATCAGGATAGAAAAAATTATCTTGAACTTTGACCTTCATATCATTGATATAAGACGAACAAGAGGTATTTTTTTGTTTTAAAAAACTTCTGATTTCAGAAAAAATATTACCACTGATTTTATTATGATTATCACTGGCGCCAGTCATGACATAAACCTCACCATCAATCAGCTCATGCCTGAATTGACTGACTTTTTCACCTTCTATATAGTCTTTTATCGTTAAATTATTATCTGCATATTTAAGCGACATAACACACCCTTTGTTTTTTTGAGTATCTATAACTGCAAACAAACTAGTCGTAGTCATTTCACTGGTTTTCTAAAGCTCAGTTCTTTTCCTTAATTCCAATAATCTTTCCTGCTTCATCAAATGAGACAGATAGCATTCTGGCATGTTGATATTTTTTCAACATTAAATAATCAATTTCAAAGAACCCCGCCATCTCCTTTGAAGAGACTGATTGTTGTATTTTTCTTCTGTCTTTACCCTTGAAGCGAAAATAATTGTAGGCCGCCCAGATTGCCAAAGAGCTACCTAAAATTGCAACCACTACCAGAAATCTAACAACATCATGCCCAACAGCCTTATAACCATCCATGCTGAACATCTCAAAATAAACCAAATTGATACCGAAATACCATGCAATTAAAGTAGCGACAGGTACCCATAGAAAAAACCAGACTACCCAAAAAATAAAGGTCAACAAAACGGATGAATATCGTTGCCATAAACTTTGCATTGATGGCGAGTTTAAAATTAAATCTCTCATCTCACCCCCCTATCAGGGCTGACCCAAATAGCCCTTGTTCCTTTTTTCTTTAATAGCGCTCTAATGACTCCAGTTACCGTGGTTAAAACACTGATAATCCAATACACAAGGGGATACCAGATAACCCAAAAATAATTTTTGCCAATTCCTTTTTCATAACGAGAGTCAATATAAAGACTCACAGCAAACTGCAACAGACATGTTATACCCAATAAAACACCTCCCCAACTGGGTAATAAGGTTGGGACTTTTAACTGTTCCGGTAATTCAAAAAAATAACCAGTCGCCCAGAAAATGAAAGTTACCAGCATGGTATATGCCCAAAATACACTGATCAGATACTCCAGATAAACCATCCACATTCTGCGTGAAACCCACAGTCCGAGTTTTTTGAAATACCGAAATATTACTTCCACTCCACCCTGAGCCCAGCGTAATCTTTGCTTCCATAAGCCTTTGAAGGTTTCCGGCATCAAAATCCAACATAAAGCATGAGGTTCATAGCGAATATCCCAATGATCCAATTGTAATTTCCAACTGATATCAATATCTTCGGTTATCATGTCATTACTCCAGTATCCTACCCGGTGTAATGCTGTTTTTCGAAATGCACCGACAACACCGGATATAGTAAAAACACGCCCATATATCCTCTGAGCCCGCTTGATCAGACCAATAATGGCAGAAAACTCCCCCACCTGTATTTTTCCCAATAAAGTAGTTCTAGTCCGGACTCTTGGATTACCGGTTACCGCACCGACTCTAGGTCCACCAATAAAATGCCGCATCATCCAGGATACTGCTTCCGGTGCAAGCAAAGCATCTCCGTCAATACAAATCAAAAACTCATGGCTTGAAAACAAAGCAGCCGTTGTCAACCCCATCGCTTTACCCTGATTAGTTTCCAGATTAATGACCCTGACCTTATCATTCTCAAGCGATAATGCTGTCAAAATTTCCAGAGTATTATCGGTACTGCCATCATTGACTGCGATAATCTCAAATTCAGGATATTTTTGTTGTAATAAAAAAACAATAGTTTCACGAACGTCCTCTCCTTCATTATGGCAAGGAACAATTATTGAAACAGGCGGATAACAAGGAAGTTCGGCAACAACATTCACTTGAGGTCCTTCCTTTTTTTCCCAACGAAAGTAATAAATAAGTGCCCCAATAATCCATAAATAGGCCATAAACAAAGGATAATAAAAAGCGAAATCAAGCAGGAATTTAAACGAATTTATCCATAGCCACTCTAAAATCTCTGCGCTTATTTGCATCAGAAAATAAAAAAAACTGATGCCCTTTTCCTCAAAATATTGCAATTTTGTGAGCCAGATATCCCAATGCAAAAACATTTTAATATCTATAATTGATGGCATAAATTATCTGTTAGATGCCAAAAGGAAACGTTTCCAATGTCATCATTTCTTTGAGCATTAATAAAGGAGGGTGGTTATGAAAAAAATCATCGGGATAATAACCAAAATTGAGGGCATTTTTTTGCTGCAATAAATCCATCTGATAGGCCAAAACCGGATCATTTATTTTCTGCCGTTTACGCCAGTCAACTGTCTGCAATTCAAACACTGTTTGATGCAATGCTTGCGATCCAAACGAGGCAACTTTGTCTACCAATTCAGTGAACCATAATTTGGGATTTTCAGCCTGCTCCATATAAGGCATGGCCATCAATGCTACATAATCGTAATGTTGTAAAAAATTGGAATATGATTGAGCAAACCATTCGCTGCTGGCTGGTTGCATAATCACATTGGCATATAGATTTCGAGCGGTTTTTATTTCTGGTCGATAATATTTAACCGTATCTGATAAGCGCATAGTAAAGTTTGTTAGAATATCTATTTTAGCCTGCAATTTTTGCTTGTTGTTCATTCCTTTTGTATATTCAACAGCAGCCGGGCTGGCATCCTCAAAATCAGTCAAAAAAGCATCATCATGAAAAAGCAATCCGGCAAAATGATTATATTTTGCCAGGTCTTCATATATTTCAGTGACAAATCGACGAGCCTTAGAGTGAAAAGGAGATAACCGTTTATAATTATTAACACTTTTGATTGATTGACCGTTCTTCCATTCATGTACCCACCATTCATCAGGCAATGCAGCCTGAAAAGATAAAACCGGTAACCAGGCATAGACTCTAACTCTTGCCCGGGTTCTTAATTGCCAGGCGACGCGATCAAATAAATCAGCCCGCACTGGCAAATGCCGATTGGAAAAATACAGTGCATCCGCATTACCATCGCCATCCGGGTCAGAAAATGCCTGCAAATACACTGTATTGATCCGCATAGCTTTGATTCTATCCAATAATTTACCAAGGTTTTTGTTGGTTTGTTGCGGGTCTTTATCATAAATATAATCCAGGTCCACTTGCGCAACTCGTATTGGATCGGTTTTTCCCAGATGAAGCAGGTGATAGGTATAATCAGCTAAGGATGGATTATCAACTATCAGGACTCTTTGAACCAACGAAATATCCTCAACTTTATTCACAACTGATTCATCCAAACCGACCGCAATAGGCATTCCTTTAAATTTTGCAATTTTATTAACTTCTTTGCTATAAGCACCATAGGGCCAGACAATGACTCTGGGCCGTTTGCCGGTACGTTTATACAAAATATCAACACTGCGTTGTAAATCCTCACTGATTCTTTTCTGATAATTGGCATCAGTTTCATAGCGATTTTTATTTGAAAAATACTGACGTGTCACTCCCGCCGGCTCCATGTTCCCTTGTTTATTTCCTCTAATACCGTAATGAAGGTTGTGAGTGTGCGAAGCAATTTCTATCAAACCAGATGCCATCATCTCTCTGACCTGCTCCCAACTTAAAAACTCTTCTCTGGCCTTCAGTTGATTACCATAATGCACCATCTGTCCTTTCGGTGTTTCCAGCCAACTGGTCACCAGGGCAAAAACTGCGGGATAATTGAATAATTTCAAAACCGGATAGATTTTTTTATAAAAATTAATATAGCCATCATCAAAAGTTAATAGAACCGCTTTGTCCGGTAATTGTTTCTTCCCAACATGAGCATCAATAATATTCTGTATACTAACCGGATGATAACCATGCTCTTTTAGCCAGGACAACTGATTAATCAGATGGTTCGTTTGAACGGTCGTGGGATTATCATCCCACACATCCCTGACATTGTGATAACAGATACTGATAAATGTCTGCCCATTGCTCTGGGCAACAACATTTATCGAAAAGAAAATACAAATGAGTGCAAAAGTGAGTCTCGGCATAATTAAAATCTTACATCCAGGTTTAAATAAAACGTCCAGGAAGAAGTGCTTTCGCCATCATATACAGCGTAGCCACGCGTTGCGCCATAAATCAGTTGGTAACGATCCAGCGCTTTCCAGCGGTGTTCATATTGGATACTACCCGTCGGGTTAAAATAATAAGTGGAACTGCCATTATTATTTTTCTTTTGTTGCCAATAACTTCCTACTGTAAGAGCAACTCGTTGATGAAATGAAAGATCATAAAAACGATATGTTAAAAAATCATTATCTGCCGTTACTGACGTACTGGCATCATTCTCAGGATGATAATAATTGCCAATCTGTTTGCTATTATGTGACCCGCCAATATTTAAAACGGTTGAAAATTTATAAACTGGCCCGCTAATCCAGCGTTCAAAATAAGTCGTATTGACTGAAATTCGTTGATTGCCATCGCTATAATCGAAATATTGATGATTTAAAGTGAATTGTCTTGATTCATGCATTCGGTAACTGAGTGTCGCTTTTACGGCTTGAGCGGTCACACCCTGGTTTGGATTTAATCCACTGGTTAAAGCGCGTAATCCAATCTCATTACTGCGACTATCATAATCCAGTCCAGCGGACCAATAATCATTAAATTGATAATTTACATCTCCTTCAAAACCGACTGTCTCGTGTTGAAAATTATCATAATGCACTTCCCCTGTTACTAACAGATCTGATATAGCGTATTCCATACCCAAGCCATAACGACGAAAATAGCCTCTAACCAAGTTATCCGAACCATCGTTAAACAGACCGGTTTGCCAGTTAAAATGGCTAAAAGCCCGATAATGGTATGCTAGTGGTTGTGAATACAAGAAGCTATCCAAACCGATAAATTCACTTCCATTAACAGGAATGGAACTATTGGTCTTGGAAAGCTCCCCTTGTGTAAAAATCTTTAATTCACGCTGGTTGTGAATGTTCCACAATCGCTTTTGTTGTTGTACACCTTTATCTTCGGGATATTGCCGATACAGGGCTTCTGTATTTTGTTGCTCCAGAGGATATTCACGTAATTCATGTAGAACCGGACTAAGACTGGTTCGCACACCTAAATGCTTTGGGTCTATATTCAATGCAGAAATCAACTGTTTTCGGGCTTGGCGTGGCCACCCTCTATAATAAAAAATATTAGCTCTCGCATTGCGAATATCGACATTAAAAGAGGCATTCTTGTATAGCTTGTTTACTTTATTTAAAGCTCCATCCAATCGGTCAGAAAAAGCGGCCATGACAGCAGTTGCTAATTCGGTTTCAGTTTTACGTGGATTACCTCTGGAATACAAAATACCTTTACCTTTAGTGCTTTTAAACCATAATTTTTCCGGTTGCTCCCGGGCCATTTGTTTGGATAACTCATTTGCCAGCATCCACTCTTCTGATTCAGTATAAGCATATACCAGCGAATGCCTGGTATTATAGCTTTTGGGGATTCGCTGCAAAACTTCAAGATATAAATCTCGCGCCTGTAAGGGTTTTTGTAGATATAACAAAGCATCTGCAACTGCAACTTTGGCATAAGCGGGTAAGCCAACACCTTCCTGCTGTAATGTTTTATACACTTTGAGAACTTCCCGCATTTTTTTAAAATCTCGCAGAGCTACCAACAAGTCAAAACGTGCTTTTGAGCGCCACAGTTGAGCATTAGCGACTTTCATCTGTTTCAGCATTTCCAGGTTCTTCTTGATTCGGGTGATTGCCTGATGAGTTTCAGCAAACCGATAAACTCCTTTCCTGGCAGGAAGCTCACCCCAACGGATGTAATTTGCAGCCAAATCCCAATGCAATTTAAGCCATTCTTCATTAGAAAAATCATCCCTGTATAGCAAAGCGGACTCATAAGCCAAATTAAAAGATTTATTTGCGCTTAATGCAAAAACCAATCCTCTGATAGCAGGTTTGTAATTTAATTTCAGACGTAAAATACGTTCATAAATCATGGCGGCTGCCAGATAATCGCTATCCACCTCCTCAAGATAAGCCTGAACAGTCAAAACATCAATCTGATCAGGATATTCAGTTAACAAAGCTCTCAGTATCAATCTTGCCCGAACTGTATTGTTCTGGTCAATCAATATGCCGGCCAATCCTAACCTGTATTTCATTTCATGAGGTCTACGACCCAGTAAAATTTGGTAAAGTTTTTGAGCTTGTACAAATTCCTGTACATTTCTTGATGCTTTGGCAATAGCTTCCAAAACATAATCAGGCGCAATTTTCTGATCAATTGTTTTGCTTTGAGCAAGTACTTCCCTGTTTTTACCGCTCCATTGCAATATCTGAATATAATCATAATGATAACGTTTATTATCTGGGTTTTTGATAATTTCTTTGTCGATAATTGCCAATGCCTCTGCGATTTTTCCAGAACGAGCCAATTTAAGAGCGCGTTGATGTTCTTGTTTCGCTTTATTTTTAAGCAAATAATCATAAACTGTCTGAATATCAGCATTGTCAGGATATTGTTGCCTCAGTTTGGCCAGTATATGTTGAGCCGAATCCAATCGGTTCTGATCAATCAACACGTTAACGAACCCTAAACGATATAATAAATCATCTGGTTGTCTTTTAAGCAATTGCCGGTAAAGCTTCTCCGAATAAGTATATTGTCGTAAATTTCGAGTTGCCTGGGCAACGCTTTCAAGCACATAATTGGGTGCCGTAGCAAGATCTATTTTACGGCTTTGTCGAATAACTTCACCGTTTTCCCCAGCCCACAACAATACCAAAATATAGTCAAACCGATAGCGCAATGTCTTTGGAAATTCATCACTCAACCGAGCTAATACAGGCAAAGCCTGATTAACTTTCCCTGCCCGTGCATACTGTAAAGCCTGATGATAGTTTCGATCTGCGTCAGTGTCAGCAAACGCAAAAAGCAAAGGGGGGAACAGCATCAGAATAAATGCAATAATAGCAACAGAAAAGAGTCTACGAGGGTTCAAAAACAAATTGTATAGCGA
Organism: uncultured Methylomarinum sp.; assembly: GCA_964474415.1. Classification (GTDB taxonomy): domain Bacteria; phylum Pseudomonadota; class Gammaproteobacteria; order Methylococcales; family Methylomonadaceae; genus Methylomarinum. The sequence continues at coordinate 15,181 of CAYYSO010000044.1, forward strand.
CATGTATGCAGTGTTTATGATAATGATTTTTTCTTAGTATAATTTTAGTTAATTCAATTTTTTATACCACTTTCTTAACATTATAATAAACATCATCCTAGTAAGACATTTGCGTAAAAATAAAAAACCGATATAGTCAGTACAAGAAAGAAACAGCATTCCAAATTTAATCATTTACCCTGAACATCAAGAAAAATGACCAACCCACTATTAGAAACCGCTCCACTACCCCAGTTTTCCAAAATAACCCCCGAACATGTTGAACCTGCCATAGAGTCATTACTGGCAGAAGCGCGCCGAATTACCGCTGAACAGCTCAAAAGCAATCAAAAGTATAGTTGGGATAACCTAATTGCACCGATTGATGACATTGAAGACCGCTTGAACAAGGCCTGGTCGCCGGTCAGTCACATGAATTCGGTGGTTAACAACAACGCGCTGCGTGATGCCTATAATGCCTGCCTGCCCAAACTGAGTGAATATTCCACTGAAATGGGGCAAAACCAGGCGTTGTATC
>CAYYSO010000045.1:0-7933 GCA_964474415.1 uncultured Methylomarinum sp.
GTATGATTCCCTGGCTGTTAATTACAGAATTATTATCCGTCAAAAAGCAAAAACTGTCAGAAACAGTATCCGAACGCATTGCCGCCTACCCGTCATCTGGAGAAATCAACTCCAAATTGGTCGATCCGGCAGCAGCCATTGCCAGGGTCAGAACCGCCTATGAAGCGAATGCCATTGTCATTGATGAAACTGACGGCATTAGTCTGGAATTTAAAAACTGGCGTTTTAATCTGCGTTCATCAAATACCGAACCGGTAGTGCGTTTGAATGTCGAGTCCCGGAAAAATATTCCATTGATGGAACAAAAGACCCAGGAAATACTTAACTTGTTACGGCAATAACAATCATCAAGCCTATACAGACAACAGCAGGTTAAAACTGCTTAAACAACAACAAGGTAATATCATCCTTGAATGTTTCTTTTTCGCAGAATTGTTTCAGCTGTTGAACGATGGCTTCGATAATTCTGTTCGGCGATAAATGAACAGCATCCTGAAATGCCTGACTAAGGCGTTGCTGACCAAAGAATTCACCGTCCGGACTCTCGGCTTCCAGCAAACCATCGGTATACAGCAACAGAGTGTCGCCTGAACACAAGGTTAATTTTTTTTCTTCAAAACTCACTTGTTTCCTGACACCTATTATCATGCCATCTGCATCGAGTTGCCGACATTGCGGACTATTGACACTCAATAACAGCGGTGGCGGATGACCGGCATTGGCATACAATAATTGCTTATTTTGCGGTTGATACTGCAAATAAAACATGGAGATAAAATAATCGGCGTTATTCAAGTCTTCAAATAATTGATTATTTAATACCTCCAGGGTTGAAGCCGGGGTTCCCAGCCAATTGCTTTGGGTACGCAAGGCGCTACGCGTTTCGACCATGAATAAACCGGGTCCAATCGAATGACCGGAAACATCGGCAATAACCATATCCAGGTTCATCTGATCGCGATAAAAATAATCGAAATAATCCCCGCCAACCTGAGCGGCAGGCAAACAATAGCCGGTAATTTCAAAGTTTCCGTTTTTGATCGGCGCTGACGGAAACAACGAAGCCTGAATCTGCTGGGCGATTTTCATTTCATTCTGGGCAATAGCCAGCTTCACCTCAGCCTGACGTATTCTTTTTTCGCTTTCCTTTCGATCCGTAATATCATGAATAAACCCACTGAATTCATACACATTACCCAGTTTTAAGGGCGCTATACTGATTTCAACCGGGAATTCCTTTCCATCTCTTCGTATCGCGACATTCTCAATCAATTTGTTAAGTATTTTAGCCGTTCCACTATGTAGAAATCGCTGCAATCCTTGCCGGTGTTCATCACGAAAGCGTTGTGGAATAATCAATTCAGCCAATTGCCGACCCACAGCTTCATCACGACTCCAGCCAAACATATTTTCGGCCTGGCGGTTCCAGTCAGTGACCATGCCATAGGAATCCATCGTAACAATGGCGTTCAAAGCAGTTTCCAAAATCAGACGTTTGCGTTTTTCACTGTCTACCAGCGCATCCTGAAAATGTTTTCTGGCAGTAATATCGTGATCCACCCCCCGCCATTTAAGCAGTTTGCCATTTTCATCCTTAATCGGTAAACCGGTTGATTCGGTATAAACCAAATGCCCGTCCCGGTGTCTGTAATGATTTAACAAGGCATAAAAAGCGCTCTCAATATCTGTATTAGGCTGTAAATCCGTTTTATCCTGAAGCGTCAACAATTCAGTATAGTGCTTTCCGATAATTTCTTCGGGAACAAAGCCGAGAATATCTTTTACGGCAACACTACTGTAAATATAATACCCATCAGGGTCCTGTTCCCATAACCATTCCCCGGTCATTTGCGCCATCTGCCTAAAACGTTCCTCACTCTCTACCAGCGCCGATTCCGCTTTCTTGCGCGAACTGATATCTTCAGCAATGGATAGAAAATGGGTTACTTTACCCTGTTTGTTTTTAATTGCACTGATCACTTCATAAGCCCAGAAAAGAGTGCCGTTTTTTTTGCGATCTTTTATTTCTCCCCGCCATTCACCGGTTTCAAGCAGCATCTCCCACATTTTTTGATAGTTCACGGATGAGGTAACCCCGGATTGAAATAGTCGAGGGCTCTGTCCAATTAACTCAGGTTGCGTATATCCAGTCAGTTCACAAAATTTTGGATTGACATATTCAATTTGACTCTGTGCATCTGTAATCATGACCGCACTTGTACTTTGTTCAACCGCCCTTTGCATGATGCGCAAGGTTTCAGCATCTAATTGGTAATTATCCTTTTCTTCAATTAACACAGCTATTTCAGTTGGTTTTGTCAGTGTTGAAAGAGAGGCAAATACGCGAATATGTTTTCCTTGTTGACTGATGATTGTTGTATTGAAAGAGATGTTTTGTTGCTGCGGCCAGTCTGTGAAATGCGCATTCCAACGTTCTCTTTCTTCTGGAAAAGCCAGAATCTTTACAATCGGTTGTTTATTTAACTCATTAAGCTGATAGCCCAACAAGTTGCCAAGAGACCGGTTGACATGCTTAATCAGAATATTATCAATTGATGGCTGGCCGGACTGCGGCAGCTCTATAGTCATTAGATTAAAATCAGAATGTTCAATCAATTTATCACCCGATTATTCGATAAAAAACAACCTTAAGTTAGGTGCTTGCTGGAAATCACCTTATTCCAGCAATCTTTGCAGTTCTTTATATAACACAACATACGGCATCAAACTGTAAGTCTCGTCGGCTTGATGATAACAACTCAGAAAACTCTGCAATTTTAACTTTCTGTCAGCACCCTCAAAATAGGTGGCTGTACTGCTGCCGGATTGCAAAATATTCCTCACCAGCTTACCTTGTAAAGTTTTAAATCCTTGTTGTAAATCGGCAAGCACTCTCCGGTCCCATGTATCATGCAAAGGTATCTGCTGGAGTTGTTTCTCAATAAGCTTCAAATATAAAAATTGTCCAGTATCGGTATAAACAGTCAGAACCTGGTCAATTTCAATGCCAGCATCTACAGATACTTTGACGATAGCCGGAAAATCTTGCAATTGGTTAATAAACCGGATACTTTTTACCAGTTCATCAGACAAACCTTCAAAAAGTTCCGTATCCTCGGTTTCTAACTCTAAACAGTGCAATTTAATTGTCTGCAAATACTTTCGATAAGAAGCTATCGTATGCGAATCCGGTTTGAGTGCGGCATTATTCGCTATACTCCAGAAACAAAAGTCAGTCAGACATGATTCCAGATTCAGTAATACGCGATACTGCTTGTCAGCGCTGATTTTGTTATCCAACTCAAAAACAGCTTTTCTAATAGACTCACCATTCAACACCCGGTCAAAGCATAAATAAGTGCTGACTAAAGAGATAAGAACATCCGGTTTTTCATCAAAAGCAACATTTAAAAAACAACAGCCAGCCTGATTGATCAATAAATTGCTGATATAAGTGGCTTTAATTACCGATGCCAGAGGATGCAATGAAATTTCCCGGGCATATTGTTCAACCAGGGAAACAGGAAAATAGTTTAACAGGTAGTCATGATAACAGCTCCCTGTCAAACACCCCGGTAACTCTTGTATCTGTTGCCTTAGCCAGCGTTTGACGGCAGCCATTAACACAGCAAGTTCAGGCCGACTCAGTTTTCCACCTTCCCTGGCCAACAGTTGTTTATTACTTGGAAAAGAATCAACAGCAGCATCCAGAAAACCAGCTGACTTCAAACGTTCTGCCAAATCAAGAAACATGTCAGGGTGCTCCCGACAGCGAATCTGTTCCAGTGATAAACACAACGTTTGAGCATAATTATTAGCTATAACTGAGGCACAAACCTGCTCTGTCAAACTGTTAAAGAAGTTTTGATAATCATTAATCAGGCCTTTTTTGTGAAACAGATTTAATAAAATTTTCAGATTTACTTCATGATCGGAAGTATCGACACCCGCCGAATTATCAATAGCATCAGTATTAATGCGGCCCCCTGTCAGGGCAAATTCAACACGGGCTTTCTGTGTAAATCCCAGATTTGCGCCTTCACCGACAACTTTGGCCTGTAGCATATTGGCATTGACACGCACATTGTCATTATTTCTGTCCCCGGCATCCTCCTGTTTTTCATCGCTTGATTTAACATAGGTACCGATACCGCCCATCCACAACAAATCAACGGGTGCCATCAGTAAATATCGGATCAGACTTTCGCCATCCAGAATTTTGTGGTGAACAGCAAGCCATTGTCGCAATTGAATAGAAACAGGTATATCTTTGCTATCACGCCGATACACGCCGCCACCATCGCTAATTAAATTAGGATCGTAATCATCCCAACTTGAACCAGGCAATTCAAATAAGCGTTTACGCTCCTGAAACGAAATTTCAGGATCCGGATCCGGATCAATAAAGATATGTTCGCCGCTGATGGCGGCCCTTAATTTTATAAAACGGGATAATAACATTCCATTGCCAAAGACATCGCCATCCATACTGCCAATACCGATAACGCTAAAAGCGCTGGATTGAATATCTTTCCCGATTTCCCGGAAATGCCGTTTAATACTTTCCCAGGCGCCACGTGCCGTAATACCTAATGCTTTATGGTTATATCCCTGCGATCCGCCACTGGCAAACGCATCACCCATCCAGAATGAATACTCAGCAGCGATCGCATTGGCAACATCAGGAAACCGGGCCGTCCCTTTATCAGCCGCAACCACCAGATAAGGATCGTTATCATCATAGCGAACAATATTCGGTAAAGTGATCACGCGTTCGTCGATAAAGTTATCGGTCAAATCCAGCAGTCCTCTCATCAATTGGATATAGGCTTTTTTTCCAGCGGCTTTAAAACTCTCCTCAGTCTGCTGCTTTTTCACGACAAATCCGCCTTTGGCACCGGTTGGGACGATCAGCGTATTTTTGCTCATTTGGGTTTGCATTAAATCTAGAATTTCGGTTCTGAAGTCATCCCGCCTGTCAGACCACCGGATACCGCCTCGTGCTATTTTACCTCCACGCACATGAATACCTTCCATACCGGCGCCATGCACATAAATTTCATAGAGCGGTTTCGGTGCCGGCATGTCAATCACCCCGAGACTGCTGATCTTAAAGGCGATAAAGTAATCATCCAGATTTCGACGTACATGAAAATTACTTCGCACCGTTGCATCAATCAGGTTAAACAAGGTCCGCAGAATTTTATCGTCATTCATGTCGGCAACCGTTTCCATACCTTGCAATAGTCGCAAGCGAACGGGAGATAACCCCTGTTCCTCACGTTGTATGGGATCATCCCATTCCTGTGAAGGCCGGAAGCGAACTTCAAAATAGTCATACAGAGACTTGGCAAGCTTTGGATTATTGACTAATGCACGATGAACACTGGAAATAGTCGAATGAAAATTCAATTGCAGGTAATAATTTCGATAAGCTCTGAGTACATCAATTTCTTTCCAGCTCATGCCGATCATAACCACCAATCGATTTAATGCATCATTATCAACCTGTTGATCCAATATCGCCTGAATAATATCCAGGATAAGTGGTTTTAATTGATATAAAGGTTGGCACTGGACGGCGGCAGACGTGACAGCAAAGCTTTTGATAAATATCTGGCGCCCTTCTGCATTTACCGAAAATTGTACTTGATCAATCAAGCGTAAATCGAGATTTTCTAAAACAGGAATATATTCATCAAGGAAATGTTCCTGGGCACTATAAAAATGCAGGCGAAAATTTTCTAAATGCTGGAAAGGTGCGATTAAATTAATACGTTGAGCAGTCACCGCTGATAATTTTTCAATCTGAACAATATCCTTGATCGCGCAGCGCGGTGGAAACATGGTCCGGTATTCAGTACTGAAACTGCCATGATATTTACACCATAAACGGCCTCCAGCAGACTTGCCGAAGATTCTTTCTAACAATAACCTGAATTGAATTTCCCAGGGTCTGCTTTTCCTGTTCAATAGCTTCTCAAGAGCTGAAATATCAATATGCAACTCATTTGTATTGGGTATAACTGACAAATATAATGCACGGTAATTGCCGCCAAAGTTAACTATCCGTGCAGTTTCAACCGTAGAGGACAATTCTTCACATAATATGTTTTGCAACGCCTCACTTTTTTCTTCAAAAAAGTGTTGCGGCATAACAATCAACAAAGAAACACGAAAAGGGCTGGGGCTGGCCAGAAACAGTAATTTTATGGTATCCGGTTGATACAAATAGCGGCACAACGATTGAGCCAGTAAATATAATTGTGTTTCCGCCAGAAAAAACAATTCCAGTTTAGGAATCAAACCGAAAATTTCCTGCAGCCTGATATAATCATGACTGCCGCGTAGGAGCTTTGTTTTAATCAGAGTATCTTCAATTTTCTTCTGAAGAACGCTAACATTGCAGGATGGGCAATTTAATTCAATTTTATTAAATAAACCGATGAAAACATGCTCAATCCAGGATGTATTGCTAATGCTTTCCCGAAAACCGATATATGCCAAGGGTTCGCAGCTGATAACTGGACTGTTTACAGGCAAAGTCTGAACAATAACGTCAGTATCTCTTGATAATAACCGGCCGGTTTCTAAATTAAACTTATCTTTCGCATCCGTAGTGAAAACAGCTTGACAACGTAATAAATCCAAACCGGTATATGCCAGACTGGTTTTATTAATTTCAGGCTGAGAATCTTCAGGAATTTGCTGATAGACCAGAGGAATAAAGCCGTCACACTGCAACCAGTTAATAAATGCTTGATATTCCAACAGGTTATTAACAAATTTCAATTTCTCGAACTGTTCCTTGATGAGTGGAAAACTTTGAAAAGCCTGATAGGCTTCAGATAACAATAGCTGACATTGTGCCTGTATTATTTGAACTGCATTAACATCAGTATTTTCCAAACGAATAAGAATAAAAAGTTCGCTATTTTCTCCCTCAGCTTCGTTACCTAAATAAATAATTTCCCGACCCTTGCGCTTAATTGCCAAAACCGGATGAGCCAACAAGGTAAAACCATCTATGTAGTTTTGTTGTAACGTCAGTAATGTTTCAACTAAATAGGGTACATTAGGAAGGCTAAGCATCATTAAATGATGTTTATCATTAGTCATCGGCAAAGTTCTCAGCGCAATTATTTCACGCTTGATTTCAAGAAAATTCAGAAACTTTACGATAAGTGAGGATACTACCGGAGCAGGAAGAGTTGTTAAGTAACCCTCTGGAAAAACCAGAAAATCAGTCAACTTTCTCAAGAAACGTCGTTTCTGTACATTTTCATGACGGTCAAGAAGATAATGCACCTCTGCAAGTTTAAGGCGCTGCCGATCATGGTTAGCCGATAAATTATCAGCGTCGAGATAGATTTTCAATGTTTGCTTCTACCCGATTTTAATACTTTCTTAATCTCCAGCACATTGCATTTCTCTCCTTTTGTATAAGTGACCGAATCCATTAACGACCTGATGAAAAATATTCCCATTCCACCTTCTTTTGGTTGATCCAGATCCGGCATTGGCACATCTTCCAGATCAAATCCCTGACCGTGATCATACACTTTGATTGTTAGTTCATCCTCTGCAAATTGAATAGTTACTCTGACTGTTTCACTTGGATCATCAATATTCGCATGCCTGATTGCATTGGAAGTAGCTTCAGTTAACACCAGGTTTAAATGATAGGCAAACGCTTCACTGTCACCCGAATATTTTTCGAGTTCTTTACCAATATGCTCAGCAATACTACCTATCAGTTCCAGATAACGAGTTTGAGTGGGAATCACTACATCAATCTGAAGCTCGCTTTCAGTCATTAGAGACCTCTATTGTTGTCAGGTAATCTGTAAAAATAATACCCCCATCCTGCTTGTCTTTGAAACACATGGATGTGTTGAATGCAGATTATGCAGGAGCAATCATCTGCGAAACA
>CAYYSO010000045.1:8033-15452 GCA_964474415.1 uncultured Methylomarinum sp.
GTGTTGAATGCAGATTATGCAGGAGCAATCATCTGCGAAACACATGGATGTGTTGCGGCTACCGCGTCCTGCTATCGCCAAGAACTTACATTCATGTAGGCAAATGCAGATTATGCGGGCGCAAACTATCTGTCCATGCCGTCATTAAAGATAAACAATAATTCCTCGCAGGTATATTATTTTTGCATGTACCTTATGGCGTTTCGTTTAACACATCGTCAATATCAGCATATATTTCAAATACCCGATTTAATCGAGTCAGTTCAAACATGGACAAAACCTGGGGTTGAATATTCGATAATACCAACTTACCCGACCTTGCTGCCGCATTTTTGAACCCGGACAGTAGTGCCCCTAACCCCGAACTATCAACAAAACGCACATGACCTAGCTTTACGACAATGTTTTTATCGCCTTGTTCGATCTGTTTTAAAACAATCTCTTTCAATTCTCCAGAGTTGTGAGCATCAATACGTTCTTCCTCAACATCAAGAACAAGATACTCTTTTGATTTATTGATATTTATTTTCATCGTTCAGATTTTTCCAATAACTTGCCTTACTTTTAACAGATTAAGACGAACAAAGCATCATCTTTTGTAGAGTGAATCAATTCTGCGTGTTTAGTGCTAAGGACAGAGGAATATGTTGAATAAAAAACTCAGGCTCATTTAAAGATCACGAAACGGGTCAGGTATTGCGTTACACCCAAGAACAGTTAGCGGTATTCCAGCTAATTCCTTTTTCTTTCATTGGTGTTTTTCCATTTGATAAGCGCATCGTTTTGAACTGGCGGTCTGGAATAATCAATTCTTCACATAGAAGCGGGGAACCCAGGGTGCTTAGGAGATTGTCGGAAAATAATTTACCGGATTACGTAGAACTTTTGTTTGTCTTCAACGACAATAAGGGCTAATAATTTGCTCCTGCATAATCTGCATTTGCCTACATGGAGTAGGTACTTGGCGATAGCAGGACGCGGTGCCGCAACACCTCTATATATTTCAATGATAAGCAAAGCGGTAAATTATTTGACAGGAATCATCTTATACTTATCACTTCTCTGTTTCCTGCTCTTCTGATTCCATAATGATAGCTGACAAACAGTTCATCATACTTTCCGTGAAATTAGCGTGTGCATCAGCTAGAGCCTTGGGAGAACCAAAACTGGTACGTAACTCTTCCAGTGTTTTCTTAGGGTCTTCAGATTTTGTCAGGTTCAGCATTTGTGTGTAATGTCTAAATGCCATTAAACGGTTAGGATCAAATGGAAACAATCCCGGCATTTTTTTTGCCGTTAAATCAACTACGCAATCTGTCATATGTTGCGGATCAATATTGTAATCTTTAATATCTTTTTCCGACTGCATTTGTTCCAATACAGCCTGTTCATATTGTTGTTTATCCGCACACCCGCTTAGAAGAAGCGCCGACAAAGCAAACAGAATAATTTTTTTCATATCTTTTAAAAGGTAATAAGGTAATTAACAGGTCAGAATAAGTTGTATTTATTTATCGTATTTTCATTGAAATGAATAAATATACCAAGCAAATATCAATGACATAAGAAGGGTATTCAACAGTTAAGTTTTGTTGATTTCATCCATAGCTTGAGCTATCCAGGCTTCAGCTTCCGAATTGATATCTTTAGCTTTTCTATCCTTTGTCATAATAAGCGGTCCTATTTTAACCTTGATAGTTCCTGGATATTTCAAAAAACTGTAGCGAGGCCAAAATTCTCCAGCATTATGAGCTAAAGGTATAACCGGAAAGCCGGATTTATACGCCAACATAGCGCCTCCGGCATTAAATTTTTTATTTTCTCTTGGCGCTGCTCGTGTACCTTCCGGAAAAATCACCACAAATAATCCTTCTTGCAAGCGTGCCGTCCCTTGCTCAATCAATGTCCGCAGTGCTTCACGCTGATTACCTCGATCTATCGCAATGGGCTTTAGAGTAGCTAAAGCCCATCCACCCAAAGGAATCCAGGTTAACGATTTTTTTAGCACAGTGGTTTGTGGCGGCAAAAATAATCGTAATGCAACAGTCTCCCAGGCTGATTGGTGTTTACTCAAAACGATACAAGCCTGGTTTTGAGGAATATTCTCCAATCCTTCGACCTCATAAGTCAATCCGCAGGTTACTTTAACAACCCATAACAAACATTTAACCCAAATAAGCGCAATTTTGTAGCGAACAGAAAATGGCAATACGATACACAAAAGAATCAGAGGACCAAATATCAGAGTCGAAATAACAATATATATAAAAAGGATGCTGGAGCCCAAATATACTCTAAAATTATTTTTCTGAGACGATAAATTTTGCGGCGTCATATAAATTCTTAAAAACAGGAACGTCAAGTTCTGGATTATCGGAGATTGTTTTAATTCCTTTGCCGGTTTTAACCAGCATGGGTCTGGCTGCTATTGCCCTTGCGGCCTGAACATCACTTAATGAATCCCCAATAAACGGGATATTGTCCAGTTCAACATCATATTCTTGTGCAAATTGTTTAAGCAACCCGGGCTTTGGCTTACGACATGAGCAATCGTCATCCGGCCCATGTGGACAAAAATAAATAGCTTCAATTCCAGCTCCACTATCAGAAGCCGAATGCTGCATTTTTGCATGAATTTGTTTTAATGTAGCCAGATCAAATAAGCCTCGCGCCACTCCGGATTGATTACTGACAACAACAACCTTAAAACCGTTATTATTCAGTAATGAAATGGCCTCTAAACTTCCTGGAATAGGTCGCCACTCCTGTGGCGATTTTATATACTCATCCGAGTCGACATTGATAACACCGTCTCGATCAAGCAAGACGTACTTTTGCCTCATAATTGCAGCTTTGATATATCTGCTATTTTTAAAAACTGCCCTGACAATAGTGACAATAATGCGAGTCGACTGTTACGCAATTCCAAATCTTCTGTATTAACCATCACATGATCAAAAAACGCATCAACTGAATTTTTCAAGGCAGCCAATCGATTCAATGCTGCCTGATAATTCTTATTATTTAACAGCGGCTGAATTTCAGCTGCGGAAGCATTGGCTTCCTCAAAAAGTTGTTTTTCCTGAACTTCAACCAGCCTGCCAATTTTTTCAGGAATTTTTTCACCCGTTTTTTTCAGAATATTGCTAATTCGCTTATTAGCTCCTGCAAGACTTGCCGCTTCCGGCAATTTCCTGAACTCTTTCACAGCCTGCAATCGTTGCATAAAGTCCAGTGGATAAGCAGGCCTAACCGCCATAACTGCATCAAACTCATCTGCCCCAAACCCTCGTTCCAGACAATATCCTTTTAATCTATCAAAAACGAAGTCAACCAGTAAACTTCGCGTCGCTAATTTGTCAAAATCATGCTTGAACTGTGCTAATGCAACATCAATCAAGTCAACTATATCCAGATTTAGTTTACCTTCAATAATAATCCTCAGAACACCCAAGGTTGCCCTTCTCAGAGCATAAGGATCTTTATCCCCGGTTGGAATTAAATCTGCACTGAAAATACCGCACAAAGTATCTATTTTTTCAGCAATCGCCAATACCTGACCTACATTGCTTACGGGTATTGCTCCGCCGGATTGTTTTGGATAATATTGCTCTTCCAATGCTTTGGCAACTTCATCTGGCTCATTATCTGACTTGGCATAATAACGCCCCATAATACCTTGCAAACTGGCAAATTCCCCAACCATCTCCGTCATCAAATCGGTTTTGGCCAATGTTGCAGCGCGTTTAGCTAATTCCACATCGACCCGCATCTGTTCAGCAACATGTTCCGCCAGAAATATAACTCTGTTGGTTTTATCGGCAACTGTTCCCAGTTTTTCCTGAAACACAATTGAATCAAGATCCCCGACACGGTCTTCCAGCTTTTGCTTTCTATCCTGATTCCAGAAAAATTCAGCATCTGCCAACCTGGGCATAATGACTCTTTCGTTACCCTGTCGAATAGATTGCGGACGCGAGCTTTCGATATTACTAAAGGTAATGAAATAAGGTAATAAGTCTCCTTGCGAATTTTTTACCGGAAAGTATTTCTGATTTGATTGCATTGTTGTAACCAACACTTCAACAGGCAATTCAAGAAACCTGGAATCAAAAGTGCCTGTAACCGGCACAGGCCATTCATTAATAGCGGTAATTTCTTCCAACAAATCTTCTTCAACATGGGCAATACCCCCGACTTCGACAGCTGCCTTTGTTGCTGCTTCACGTATCACATTCTTACGTTGTTCAAAATCGGCTATAACCTTTCCCTGTTGATATAAATTATTGATATATTCATCCGGGGATTTAATCTTCAATTGTTGAGGAGCGTGAAATCGGTGACCTTGTGACATATTACCTGCCATTAAGCCCATTATTTCAGCTTTTATAACAGTATCACCCAATAGTAAAACAGCCCAATGTACTGGTCGCGCGAATTCACTTTCACCACTTCCCCAACGCATTCTCTTCGCTATTGGCAATTGACGAAGGCATTTTCTTATAATTTCGGGAACCAAGGATGCAGCGCTCCGGCCCTTTATTTCCTGGGTAAAAGCCAGCCATTCACCTTTATCTGTTTTTAATCGACTCAGTTGATCTATTGTTGTTCCACAACTTTTTGCAAAACCTTCTGCTGCTTTACTTGGTGTACCTTCAGCAGAAAATGCCGCTTTAATTGCTGGACCGCGCCTTTCAAGCATTTTATCTGGCTGTGATGTATTTAATCCATTTATAATGACAGACAGTCTTCTGGGTGTTGCAAAAGCCTTTGCGGAACTGAAACTTAAATCGGCTTCCGTTAACCCGGCAGCCAGATTTTCACATAGAGTCTGACTTAATTTATACAGCGATTTAGGTGGTAATTCCTCACACCCTAACTCAAATAGCAGATCTTTGGTCTCTGACATTATTGCTCTCCTTGCTTGCTTAGAATAGGAAAACCTAATGCCTCACGTCTATTATAATAAGCTTCTGCAACTGATTTAGACATATTTCGAACTCTTAAGATATAACGTTGCCTTTCTGTCACTGAAATGGCATGGCGTGCATCTAATAAATTAAACGCATGTGATGCTTTTAAAACCATTTCATAAGCTGGCAACGGCAAGTCTTTCTCAATCAGTTTTTGGCACTCTTGCTCATAGGTATCAAAACACTCAAAAAGAAATTCAACATTAGCATGCTCAAAATTAAATGCAGACATTTCTACTTCGTTTTGATGAAAAACATCACCATATGTCACTACCCCTTGAGGGCCTTTGGTCCAAACCAGGTCAAATACGCTTTCAACTCCCTGTATATACATAGCAATCCGTTCAAGACCATAGGTTAATTCACCCGTCACAGGTTTACATTCAATACCGCCTACTTGCTGAAAGTATGTAAATTGCGAAACTTCCATACCGTTCAGCCAAACTTCCCAGCCTAATCCCCAAGCGCCCAGTGTAGGCGATTCCCAATTATCTTCAACAAAACGGACGTCATGTTCCAACAAATCCAGCCCTAGATAACGTAGTGAATTCAAATATAAATCCTGAATATCATCCGGTGATGGTTTCAAGATGACCTGAAACTGATAATAGTGCTGCAAACGCATGGGGTTTTCTCCGAAACGCCCATCTGTCGGTCTTCTTGATGGTTGTACATAGGCAGCATTCCAGGGTTCCGGTCCAATTGAACGCAAAAAAGTGGCTGGATGAAACGTTCCTGCTCCAACTTCTTGATCTAAAGGTTGTAGTAAAACACAGCCCTTACTGGACCAGTATTCCTGCAAGGCTAAAATCAGCCCTTGAAAAGTTGATAAATTGTTTTTTGTCCTGGACACGTCTTTAGCTTTTTCAATCAAACGTCGAATTATAGCCGAAAATACATCTTAAAGCATATTGCTGTTTTATTCGATATACCTCTTTTTTGCCCACAATAAGTCGGTAAAGATTTTTGTAAGCTTTCATTACCCACTGGCAGAGTAGTATTTTCCACCTGTCATTTTCATATCCATATTTTTTAGTGTACTTGTCAATTACACGCTAAATTTGAAACGACATTCACCGCATTCTTTCAAAATGCACAGATCATTAATTTTTTATAGGGATGCCCAATCGAAAGCTTCAGTTAAGCTTATACAGCGCTTGAATATTCAAATGTACTGTATATCAGTTGGATCAATCCATTCCTATGTTTTCACAAACCTACAATCACCATATCCTTTTGCATTTTTTTACTATTTTTTCACACCCATAAAAAAGCCCTCACTACCTAAAGGTAACGAGGGCTTTCATCCCTTTTTCTAAAAACTTATTGTTTTCAGAAGATTATCATTAGATGAATGATGGGATTAATGGTGCGTCAACCATAACCATTTGACGGTTGCCATCTTCGTCGAAGAAGAACAGCAGACCAGCAAAACGGCTGTCTGGATCGTAGATCAAGTCAGCTAAACGGTAAACTTCCCATGCAGCGTCAGAAGCTGTAACGTTAACAGTTCTTGTCTCACCTGGAGCCAATGGGCTGTTGTCGCTAACAGTCAAACCTTCTTCAGCCAACAGATCATCAGGATAACCTGTTTCATCTTCCAGCACATCAGCATCCAAGAAACGTACTGAAGCTGTGTTGAATTCACCCAAACGAACCGCTGAATCACCATTGTTAGTAATGGTCAGTGTCATTTGCATTGCACGACCAGGTACACGGTAAGAAGCGTCATCAACTTTAACAGTAACAGTCGATTCAGGCATATCAATCGATTGAATACCACGCATCAGACCTGCTTGCAGTGGAGTAGTCACAGGGTATTTTTCGTTTGTTGAACCCATAGCAGCCACAACAATAACCAATGTACCTACTGCGAAAAGAATACCAACTTTCTTATCACCAGCGGAAATCAATGAATCCGCTTTACCACTACTTACAGCAATGTGACGTGGAATGAAAATTGGTCCTTTAACCCAGTACAGTAACCATGCTAAACCAATTGCGTACCAGAAGAAGCTCCAGAAATAGATACTATCCAGTGCATAATCTTCCAGATCAATTGTCTCACCAGTCAGAGTTGTGATTGGGTTAACGAATGAACCCATTGAACCAGTAACAGTTACCCATTTACCTGGACCAATGATTGGACCACCGCCTTCAACGTTCATCATAGTGTGAACGTGCCAGTCACCTGGACGACGTGCTTTTAACAATACTTTGAATTCATAAGTATCACCCAGTTCCAGTGTAACTGAACGTGGAACCAACTGACCACCAATCCAAGAACCCGCACGAATGAATACAGGACCTGGAATACCGATGTTCAGGAATGATACTTCTGGTTTATCAACAGTTTCAGGCCATCCAGCGAAAACGTGGAATTTACCTGAAATTGTCATAGTATCGTTAACTGCAACTTCGTCTTTTGACCAGTTCAGATCAAACC
>CAYYSO010000046.1:0-15452 GCA_964474415.1 uncultured Methylomarinum sp.
GGTATCTTATGAAAAAAAAGTTAATACCTGTTATCACCGGCATCAGTCTTATTTTTCCCGTCACGGGAGAATTGGCTTTTGCGGATGATCCAAACAGTAATGATCAATATGTTTCCCGAAAACAATATGATCAATTAAAGGATGAAATGGCAAAACTCAAAGAGCAAGTGCAATTTCTTCTACAGCAACGGTCGCAACCTCAGTCTGTACAACAAACCCAAAGCAGTTCGGGTACACAGCTAAAAACTGAAAACGACATTGCCCAACTTAAGAAAGAGGTCAAGACTCTCAAGGCACAAAACGAAGCACTGGATGATGGCACAACCGGCTTTTTACTGACCGGCTACGGTTTTGGCGGTTATACCGATTCACAAAGATCTAATTCTTCCTTCAATGCAGGATTTAACCCGATATTTCTGTGGCGACTTCGGGAAGATTTGCTTTTTGAAGGCGAAATAGAATTAGAGTTTGAAGATAATGCAACAGAAGTCGCGCTTGAATTCGCACAGATATCGTATTTGTTGAATGATTATGTCACGATTGGCGCGGGTAAGTTCCTTAATCCGTCGAATTATTTTATTGAACGTCTACATCCAACATGGATTAATAAGCTGCCCGACAGACCCATTACTATGGTCGGGGCAACCCGTCTTCAGGCGAATTCACAACTTGGCATACAAGTAAGAGGAGGAATACCTCTCGGAGTAACCCGGGGAGAATACTCTTTTTATGTTTCCAATGGCCCGTCAATAAATGCTGATGGCACTTTAAGTTTTAAAGATGTAAATGACAGCAATGACAGTAAAGCTGTCGGTGGTCGTATAGGCTGGTTTCCTTTCGCCGGTTTTGAACTGGGATATGGTTTTGAAACAGCAGGCGTCACTGACCCTGGTAATGCCGCCAATACCCTTGATGTCACTACCCACGTTGTCGATGTCAATTATACCAAAAACAGTAAATACATTTTGGGGACTATCGACTTTCGGGGACAATATGCTGATCGCCAAATTGACCGTTCCACAGCGCTGACATTTGATAATCGCAGTTCCGGCGGTTACGGGCAAATTGCTTATCGCCCCGGTTTAATCAATTTACCTTATGTCAGAGACCTCGAAACCGTCTTACGTTATGACTGGATCAATCTCCCGGATGCCGCTATCTTTAATAATGAGAAACGCTGGACAGTCGGACTTAATTATTATGTAGCTGCCAGTACCATGTTTAAATTTGCATACCAGTTTGATAATAAACAAGGAGCGCTTGATGACAATGCGCTGCTTTTCCAAATAACCAGCGGTTTTTAAGGAGGCATTATGTTTAACAGGATCAGTTTCACCATTCTGACAGTTTTATTAATCAACGCATGCAGTTCTGCGACTACCAACCAGCCGGCTGACAGTAAACAAATGCCTTCATCGATAGCAACAAATGGTGTGCAATTATGGGCTGATAATTGTGCGCGTTGTCACAATATGCGGCCGCCAGAATCTTACAGTGACGCGCAATGGGATGTAGCCGTTTTGCATATGCGGGTCAGAGCAAATTTGACAGCGGATGATGCCAATGCCATTGTGAAATATCTGAAGTCGGCTAATTAAAATACCTTTTATATTGTCCCGCTCAATTTGTAGGTGCGAATTCATTCGCATTGTGCGGATAAATCCGCACCTACACCGGGAAAATTAAAAATACTTAACTAAAGAGTGGTTGATAGCCTTTTTTCTATTGAATCCAGGCAGTCAAGATAATCTCCACCCTCACCGCTTTGCCACAGAGCGTCCAGAGATTACATTTTTTCTTTGTGCTCTCCGTGGTAAATTTGAATAGTCATCTAAGGATGTTAAATGCACTATAAAAAAAACCAAAACCGTAGTTTTATCGATTGCAGCATGAGCGAAAGACTGCTGTTTACCTGTTACTTGATCATCATAGGGACAGCCTATTTGATGGCCATGTATTATCTTTATGCCACCCATCAGGGGCATGACGGCAAACCGGGATTGTCCATAGAAGATATTGTCGATACTTACTACGGCAATCGCAGTGGAACAAAGCTGGAAGGTGCTATTCGTGGCCCCATGGCCGGCTATATTCAAACTGATGACCGACATGTGATTATTGAGTGGCTTAAAAATGACATTCCACAAAAGGCATATGAAACCACAATCCACCCTATTCTCGCAAAAACCTGCTTAAATTGTCATACGCCTGCTTCAGGACTCAATATTCCTGACTTATCCAATTATGAAGGAATTCGTAAAGTCGCTCAGGTCGATACCGGTGAATCGCTAATGACTTTAGTGAAACTTTCTCATATTCATTTATTTGGTATCGGTCTGATTTTGTTTGTTCTGGGCAATATTTTTATACTGTCAGTATTACCGGGATGGATCAAATATCCTTTGATAATAACCCCTTTTCTGGCCATGTACATTGACATCCTATCCTGGTTTTTAACCAAATGGGATCCTGTTTATGCTTATACTGTCGTTATTGCTGGTGCTTTGCTGGGTGTCTCATTAAGTGCACAGATTTTAATCTCTTTATATCAAATCTGGTTTTTACGAGCTGAAAGTGCTTGGCACGACTGAATGAAAAGGGAAATAAATAATGGCTAAGGATAATAGTAGTATTTTAAAAACCTATCTAGTGGTCATAGGGGTTTGTTTGATTGCTTCTTTTTTAGTATCAACTACCGCAGTCAAATTAGCGCCTCGGCAAAAAGAAAATCAGCGACTGGAAAAAATCAAACACATTCTGATGGTTGCTGACTTATACGATAAAAATACTGACATTGATGCTACTTATAAAAAAACTATCGAAAAACGCTGGATTAGCTTAAAAACAGGGGCTCTCCTTAACCAAAGAACCATCAAATTTGAGAATTTAACTATTGGCGCTCTGGCTAAAAACCCGGAATATGGCGAAAAAATCCCATCAGAGCTTGATATTGCCAAAATTAAACGACGACCTAAACTCATGCCTGTTTATTTTGTCAAAAGCAACAATAAGCTGTTGAAAATTATCCTGCCAGTATATGGCAAAGGCTTATGGTCAACCTTATATGGATTTCTAGCATTAGACAGCGATGCTGAAATCATTGCCGGCATTACCTTTTATCAACAGGGAGAAACGCCCGGTCTGGGCGGTGAAATCAGCAATCCCCACTGGCAAAAACTATGGCAGGGTAAACAGGCCTTTGACACTACCGGAAAGGTAATTATTAACGTCATTAAAGGAAAAGTTAACCCAAATGCACCTGAAGCCAAGCATCAAATTGATGGTCTTGCCGGTGCCACACTAACGAGTCGCGGCGTTAATAATCTGATACATTACTGGTTGGGAGATCACGGATTCGGTCCTTTTCTCAAAAAACTTAGGAACGCCTGACATGACCGATCTACAAACATGGATTTTAAATCAATTTACATTGGTTCCTGTTGAACACGTAACCATTATTTTCGGTATGTTGGCCTTTATCGGCATAGTACTAATCCTCGTGACGATCATTTTAATCGTTCGTTCTCGGTTGATTGCCAGCGGACAGGTCAATATTCTGATTAATCACGATCCCAACCATCAACTGCAAGCGCCAGTCGGCGATAAATTATTGCAGGTACTGGCTAACCGGAATATCTATTTACCTTCCGCTTGTGGCGGTTGCGGCACTTGCGGACAGTGCCGGGTTGTCATAACCAAAGGGGGCGGCGATGTTTTAGCATCCGAAGAATCGACGCTCAATCACGCCCAAATACGTAATCATTATCGCCTAGCCTGCCAGGTAGCCGTCAAAGAAGATTTAGCAATAGAGGTTCCTGTCGAGCTGTTGAAGATTCATAAATGGGATTGTATTGTCCGTTCAAACAAGTGCGTGGCAACCTTTATCAAGGAATTAATTTTAGAACTGCCTCCCGGCAAACAACTCAATTTTCGCGCCGGTGGCTATATTTTATTGGAAGCATCTCCCTACTCTATCAGCTATAGTGATTTTGAAATTGACCCCAAATATCGCCCAAGTTGGGATAAATTCAATCTTTGGCAATACACGGCCAGGCTTGATAGGCCAACCACACGCGCCTATTCCATGGCCAATTATCCGGAGGAAAAAGGCATTATAATGCTCAATGTTCGTATATCCTCCCCTCCTCCCAACCAGCCCGAAGCCCCACCCGGCAAGGTGTCCTCCTATATTTACAATTTGAAACCCGGAGATAAAGTCAGTATATCTGGCCCTTATGGAGAATTTTTTGCCCGGGAAACCGATAATGAAATGATTTTTATTGGCGGCGGTTCCGGCATGGCGCCTATGCGCTCCCATATTTTTGATCAACTGAAACGCTTGCACAGCAAGCGTAAAATCTCTTTCTGGTATGGTGCCAGAAGTCTGGGGGAAGTCTTTTACATTGATGATTTCAATTATCTTGCTGAAGAATTCGATAATTTCAGCTGGACAATTGGCCTTTCAGAACCCCTGCCGGAAGATAACTGGCATGGAGAAACTGGATTTATTCACCAGATTCTGTACGATACCTACCTGAAAAAGCACCCCGCTCCGGAAGATTGCGAATACTATCTCTGCGGCCCGCCGATGATGATTTCAGCCGTTGAAAATATACTCTACGATCTCGGTGTGGATTCAGAAAATATACTATTCGATAAGTTTGGCGGTTAGCTTTTACCGCCTTAACCCCATACAGTTAATTGCAGTTTTAAAGTTAGCTGTTTTTTAAAACGTATTTCATACGGAGAAATAATATGAACCTTATAAAAACAAATAAAATATTGGTTATTACTGCTGTATCGGCTTTTGTACTCTTAGCATCCGGATGTAGTGAAAAAATGGCTCATCACAGTAATGCGATGCACAAAAAAATGACTGCTGCGGTGGAACAGGCTAGTACTAAACTAGATCATGAACAGCTTGCCGCGAGTTATGATGAAGAAGCCGCTGTGCTTTTGAACAAAGCCCGAAAACATGAAAAATTAGCGTCAGCCTATGAACGAACTGATAATTCAAAAATGGCTTTAGGCGCAGATGCTGCTCGCCATTGCCGGTCAATTGCAAAAAAATACCGGGAAGCTGCCGCTGAGAATTCAGAATTAGCTAAATTACACAGACAGCAGGCAGAGACCTCCAAACAATAATCTTAACCCAGCTTTCGGTTTTAAGTTTATATTCGATTGAAGTATAAGAAAAAAATAAATTTATAATACTATCCAGTATATTTTTGCATGATTATTAATAATAATTTTTCAATTTGTTATGAAATATGAAAGATATAAATGATTAGACACTATTATCGAAAGCTGGGTTAATGCATATCCTGATTATTGAAGATGAACTCAAAACAGCTGCATTTTTAGCTAAAGGGCTTAAAGAAGAGGGGTTTGTGGTAGACATTGCAGCCAATGGCATGGATGGGCAACACAATATAGATCATATTCATTATGACCTGATTATTCTGGATATTATGTTACCTAAAAAAGACGGCTGGTCTATTCTTGGAGATTTACGGCAGAGCAAAAAACAAACCCCTGTTCTTTTATTAACGGCAAGGGATGCCATTGAGGACAGGGTGAAAGGTTTGGAACTGGGCGCTGATGACTATCTGGTCAAACCTTTTGCTTTTTCCGAGTTGCTGGCGCGCATTCGCACTATCCTTCGTAGAGGTCCCATACGTCAAATAAATGTTATCAATATTATCGGTCTGGAAATTGATACCATCCGACACCGGGTCCAACGTGACGGAATTCGTATTGATTTAACACCCAAGGAATTTCAGCTATTACTGTTAATGGCCAGAAGACAGGGCGAAGTTTTATCTCGTACCTTCATTGCCGAACAGGTCTGGGAGATTAATTTTAATAGTGATACCAATGTCGTCGACGTAGCTGTCAGGCGTTTAAGGCGTAAAGTGGATGACAACTTTGACCATAAGCTGATTCATACTGTCAGGGGCGTTGGTTATGTTTTCGAGCAACGCTAAAACCAATTCACACTGGTCTTTGGCCGGCAAACTGGTCACGCTATATATCGTGACAGCAAGTAGCAGTCTTATGGTAGCTAGTGGTTTTCTTTACTGGACATTGGTGAGTAATATTGATCATGAGCACAGACAACTACTTTCTTCTGAACTGACAGAATTACAGTCTGTTCTGCAGCAGTCACCGCTCAATCTGAAGTTATTGAAACAACAGGTCAGAGAAGAATCCAAGCACACCACCGACGCGCATACCGCATCATTTCATCCCTCTGCAGCGCATTATTCTTATTTTCGCGTTTTAGATTCTCAGCAACAACCGGTTGTTGAAACTAAAAACATGTCTACGCTATTTCCTGTGACAGTTTTTCCACAATTGACTAAAACTGGAATATTCACACCCACTGTGAAATTTCAAACTGCAGATGGCCGGAAATTTTTATTAATTACTCAGTTTCTGACAAAAAGTGATGAAATTGCCGGGTCATGGCAGGTTCAGGCAGCGCTCAATATAACCCAGGATGAGGTGATATTATTACAATATCAAAAAATGTTGGGACTGGTAGTGATCATAGGTATTTGTTTTTCGACGATTGCAGGTTTCTGGATTGCCAAAAAAGGATTAAAACCTTTAAATAAAATCACCCGGTCTGTACAGGCCATAACGGTTAATCGTTTACATGACACTATCTCCTCTGAAAAATGGCCTAAAGAACTGTCCCTATTAGCCATGGCATTTGACGAAATGCTGGGGCGTCTGGATGAATCATTTGCCCGGATGTCTCAATTTTCAGCTGATCTGGCACATGAATTACGCACCCCGATCAATAATTTAATGGGAGAAACAGAAGTCTCACTGTCACGACCGCGAACCGCTTCTGAATATCAACAGATTCTTGAATCCAATATGGAAGAATTTGGCCGCTTAAGCAGAATGATTGATGAATTATTATTTCTTTCCAGAGCTGAGGCGCCTGATAGCAAAATAAATCTGAAAAAAATAGTTTTTGAGAACAAAATCAGAAAAATTTGTTCTTTTTATGAAAGCATGGCAGCTGAAAAAAAGATTACTTTTCATATTGAAGGTCATGCTAAAGCTTTCGTTGATCCAGTGTTACTACAGCGAGCTTTGAATAATATCATTGCCAATGCAATAAGTTATTCAGATATGGGCGCTAATATTTATCTATTAGCAAAACAAGACCATAACTTTACCGAAATTCATGTTTGTGATAGTGGCATTGGCATCGATAGCAAAGATTTGCCTAAAATATTTGACCGCTTTTATAGAGCCGATAAAGCTCGGGTGAAAGACACTCAAGGTACGGGCCTGGGTCTATCGTTGGTTAAATCAATCATGGATCTACACCATGGCACTGTCACCGTCCACAGCAAAATTGGCAAAGGAACAACAGCCATTTTGCGTTTTCCATCTAATCCACCTCAAAGATGACAAAACCGTCATATTTTTGTTCGTTTTTTGTCGGTTTTCCCTCTCTACAATCCATCACTGACACAAACCGTAATTTGTTTAGCACCCCCAAATAGTCAAGACAACTATTTCAAAATGCTTACAGATTAACAAGACCTTATCGCGAAATTAACTGTAGTAGTTCAAACTTTCTCGTTCGCCACATACTCAAAAATGACAAAATTGTAATGTTTTTGTTCGCTTTTTGTTGCCTTTCCACCTTTAGAATAAGCCTATATTCAATATATTTCTGCAACCTAAAAACAAACGCAAAATAAATTTGGCAATTGTCACAGGACTTTTGTTCGCCTTTATGGGGCATCATATGGGTGTGAAGCACAAGAAGATAAATTCAGTTGCTTACTCTCTATCTGACGTTTTGTTATATGCAGGGTTAATTCCTGAAGGATAACCAAGAAATGAAACGTATTTTCCAACCTTTCACCGTCAAACCCAATTTCTCGCGACGAAGATTTGTTCAAGGTCTAGCTGTCAGCAGTGTGGTTCTGGGGTTACCATCCTTGACCACCCCCGTCAGCGCGCAAGCTACAGCAAGAACTGTTACCGGAACGGTCCCGGTTCTCTCCGGTACGGAATTCGACCTCACCATTGCCGAGACTTTGGTAAATTTCACCGGTACCCCAAAAATGGCGACCACTGTTAATGGTTCGATTCCTGCTCCGATCTTGCGTTGGCGCGAGGGTGATACAGTCACTTTGCGTGTAACGAACCGTTTGACTGTATCTACCTCTATTCATTGGCATGGGATTATTCTGCCTTACCAAATGGATGGCGTACCGGGCGTTAGTTTCAAAGGTATCGCACCGGGAGAAACATTCGTTTACCGTTTCAAGGTTCAGCAGTCTGGAACTTATTGGTATCACTCCCACAGCGGTTTTCAGGAACAGACCGGTATTTATGGCTCCATCATCATTGACCCTGTAGGACAAAACCGGATCCAGACCGATCGTGACTATGTTATCCAACTGTCTGACTGGACTGATGAAGACCCTTTAAGAGTCTTTGCCAAACTCAAAAAGATGGGTGACTATTACAATTATATCAAACCAACCGCTGTCGATTTCTTTCACGATATATCCGATACAGGGTTCAGTAACGCATGGGATAAACGCCGCATGTGGAACCGGATGCGCATGAATCCAACAGATTTGACAGATATTTCCGCTTATACCTATACCTATCTCATAAATGGCACTCCACCTGCCGGCAACTGGACAGCTCTGTTTAAACCTGGCGAACGGGTGAGATTACGCTTTATCGGCAGTGGCACCCAAAGCTTCTTCGATGTACGCATTCCGGGACTGAAAATGACTGTTGTTCATGTAGACGGTCAGGATGTAGAACCTATAACCGTGGATGAATTTCGTTTCGGCCCCGGTGAAACTTATGATGTCATTGTCCACCCTGAAGGAGACGGAGCTTATACAATATTTGCTCAATCA
This sequence comes from uncultured Methylomarinum sp., assembly GCA_964474415.1. GTDB lineage: Bacteria > Pseudomonadota > Gammaproteobacteria > Methylococcales > Methylomonadaceae > Methylomarinum. The sequence continues at coordinate 8,916 of CAYYSO010000046.1, forward strand.
ATGGGACGTCAAGGCTTCGCACGCGGAACACTGGCTCCACGTGCCAATATGGAAGCTGACATTCCTGCATTAGATAAACCTGAGTGGTTGACCATGACGGATATGATGGGGACTATGGGGGAACAAAATGATGCGCATAGGATAATGGGGAAAAGCGATATACATCATAGTAAGCACACCATGAAAACCAGCCCTGTTAGGGTTCGCCATGCCAGAACAGAATACGGCCCCAGTGTTGACATGCGCGTCAATACTCCGCGAACCAATCTTGATGACCCTGGAGTCGGTTTGCGCAACAACGGTCGTCGTGTATTGACCTACGCGGATTTGCACACACTCGATGGTCCTCTGGATCAACGCGACCCTGAACGGGAAATAGAATTGCATCTGACTGGTAATATGGAGCGTTACACCTGGTCTCTTGACGGACTTGAATTTGGGGAATCCATGCCCGTCCATTTTCGTCATAATGAACGATTGCGTGTAATTTTGCATAACGACACCATGATGACCCATCCCATGCATCTGCATGGTATGTGGAGTGAACTGGTGAATTCGGAAGGTCATTTTCTCGCGCGACGGCACACCATCAGCGTACAACCGGCACAGCGTATCAGCTTTCTCGTTAGCGCTGATGCGCTTGGCCGTTGGGCCTGGCATTGTCATTTGTTGTACCACATGGATGCCGGAATGTTTCGTGAAGTCGTCGTGGCCTGAACATCGTGGGGTTAAGTGCCAGAGAAGACAAAATGCAAAGCAAACGAGTAAAATTTTTCGTCACTGTCATAATGATCTATAGCCAATGTTCCGTTTGGGCGCAGGAGTCAGACACTAAAGTAAATACAGCGCCGGTTATGAAGGAAAGAATACAGAATCACGCATCCATGATAAAAAGCGATAAAAACAACCATTCAGAAACTTCGCTCGCTATGGACAATATGAATCATACAGGAGATATGTCAACCACAGGATCAATGCAGGGCGGATCAGCGCCCCCCGACGCTCGTGATCCAAACGCTTATGCAGATGGCTATGATTTCGGAGCAATTCCCAGGCCACGGCTGGCCGATGAAGAGAGTTTTGCCTTTTTTCTGGCAGATAGACTGGAATGGGTGCCCAGCAATGGAAGCAGCTCTGGAGCCTACGATACCCAGGGATGGTTTGGTCGTACCTACAACAGGGCGGTATTAAAAGCTGAAGGTGACATCGAAAACGGCGAATTGACAGAAGCTCGCAACGAACTTTTGTGGGGACATGCTGTTGCTACATATTGGGATACCCAGCTCGGTGTACGCTATGACAGTGACAAAGGACCGGAACGCGGCTGGCTGGCTTTTGGTATACAAGGGCTGGCGCCGTACTGGTTCGATATCGAGACTACTGGATATGTAGGCCTGGAAGGACGTACTGCATTTCGATTCGAGACTACCTATGATCTACTCATAAGCCAACGACTGATCCTGCAACCACGCATTGAGACCAATATCTATAGTAAACACGACCCTGCTCGTGGACTGGGGAGTGGTATATCTGATCTGAGTATGGGGCTACGACTACGTTACGAGATCCGGCGAGAAATCGCTCCTTATATCGGTGTGGAATGGGCACGCAAATTTGGTGAAACGAAGGATTTTCTACGGGCTGCTGATGGAAATCCGAGTGAAGTACAATTTGTCGCAGGATTGCGACTCCGGTTTTTTTAACAATTACTATTCAGGAGAAACAAGGTGATAGAAATTATCCCCAACTGGCATCCATTCTTTGTACATTTTACCTTAGGATTACTGAGCACTGCAGTATTGTTCTACTGGGCATCTGCTTTTTTATCCAACAGATATTCGTGGAAGCAGCAATGGTTGACTATGGCTAACTGGTGCTTATGGACGGGATGTTTATTTGCGATAGCCACAGCAACAGCCGGCTGGCTAGCTTATAACAGTGTTGCTCATGATGCGGCCTCTCATGCGGCAATGACTTTGCATCGCAATTGGGCATTACCTACCGCCGGGGTCTTTTTGTTGCTGGGGATATGGGCCATTATTCTGGCAAACAGAGGACGCAGACCGGGGTTCTTGTTTTTAATATTTTCATTAACGGCTGCCGGGATGCTGGCATTTACCGGTTGGCTGGGGGCTGAAGCCGTTTATCGTTATGGACTTGGGGTTAAGTCAATGCCGGTTGTTGAAGAAGGCGCTGATGGACACAACCATAGTCATAGCCACGGCTCAATGCATGACGAAAGCAATGGAGATAAGCATGATCATAATGCAGAAGGAAGCGAAGGGATGATATCGAGAGGAGTTGTTGGAAAAGGGGCTGATGGACACAACCATAGTCATAGCACAATGCATGATGAAAACAACGAAGCCGGACATAATCATAATACAGTGGAAAGTGAACCTGTGGTGCCAGTGGAAGACCATTCTCTGCATAATCCTGAAAGTCAAAAAATTCCTGTGAAAAATGAGCCGGTACCTGGAGAGACGGCAGGACATAGCCATAAAATGTCAGCTGCCAGTAAAAACAATACCGATCAACACATTCATAACTCAGATGATACTCATACGATTCCTGTGCCAGTAGAGCAAAACACCAGTACCACTGAAAAAAATCCAATACCTTCAGAGCATCATCATACCCATAAGCATGGTGAAGAATCACCCGCACATCATCACCATTAAATGGCTATGAGCTATTAAGCATCCACAACAGTAATTATTATTTATTCAAGTCAGGAAAAACCGATGAAGATCATTCAAATTGCTTTTATTTTAATTACAGTTTCCACATATGCATCAGCTGAAAACCAACAGATGATGTTACCGGATGATCACCCCCAACATCATCATGAAAACCAGACAACACCTGCAGAAAACAAACCGGAAAACGCATTAACAGCTGAACATAACCACAAAATAACAAGTCCTGTTGCCGACAATGCAGACCAGCATACCCATGGTTCAGAAGATAGTCATCCGCTCACTGCATCATTAGAACAAGATAACAATATGCATGAAAAAAACACGAAGTCCCCGGATCATCATCACCATTAATGACCAAGGGTAGCAAACATCCAAATAACCATAAATTGTTATTTATTCAAATTGGGAAAAATCTATGAAAACAATTCTAATCACTTTCATTTTAATCACTGTTTCAGCATGTGCGACAACAAACACAGCTGTAAAAGCCAATGAATCGGTTCAATTGATGGACGGCTCTTATCTTTATATAGAAAGCGGTAAAGCTGTACGCATAGTTGACAGTACAGGAGAACCGGTAGCTGTGAAAAAAGGCGCAATGATGGAACTGGCAAATGGTAATTTTATCTATATAAAGCAGGATCGCTCAGTGAATAAAATAAAAACAGACAGTGATGCTCATGGCGATAGCGGCCACAGTCACAGTCATTAACAATCGAGCATGAAATAACTTTCGACAACTCGCTTGCCTTTTTTATTGCAATGGTGCGGGTATTTACTCTGGAGGCTGTGAATCAGTTACCGAAGGTTTGATGGTAGCGTCGCTCGAGAAACACCTGCGCCCTTGTTTTAGATAATTTGATAAAGTCGGACTAAGGCATGGTTCAAAAACTTGACATAAGTGTAACTCTAAGGTTTTAAAATAAGATCCTGGTAAATTTGAGCACTACGCTAAGGTAGGGAACAAATGCATGCAAACCCAAAATTAACTACATTTCTGTATTCAAACGGCCAGGATTTATCTACTCAGCAAAAAAAAATTTCCACAGTTAAAGTAAATAAAACTTTATCCGGAAAGTCAGCTGTTGTGAGCACGACGGTTACTCAAAATATAAGCCGACAACAGTGGATTTCAGATGCCGCTTATTACAAAGCAGAAGCCCGGGAATTTAAAGGCGGTAATGAATTGCACGACTGGCTGGAGGCTGAAAAGGATTATGCCAAGATGCAGGTAATCGCCTACCTTTCAGTGTGTGAAGAAGATGGCGGTATAACAAACGCAAATTTACGGCAATTAGCAAAAATGATCGGCGTTGAAGCCCCGGAAGCTATAAGTCAGAAAACCGAACTGGTGCGCGCTATTCAAAAAGCATGTCATCATCGCCCTTGCTTTCGCTCGGGTACTGGTGCGCCTTGTCAAGATAAGGAATGTAAATGGGAAACTGAATGTCAGAAGCTGGTTGCAGAATGGATGAGATAATGAGTTACCAGGTCGGTGAGCTGGCACTAAAGTGTGGTGTCAGTAAGGATACCGTTAGATTTTATGCCAAAATAGGTTTACTCCAGCCTAGGCGCAATCCAAACAATGGTTATCAGCATTTTACTGATCAGGACATGAAACGCCTGGATTTTATACGCCGGGCAAAGTATCTGGGTTATACACTCAAAGAAATAAAGCAGATTATTGAAGAGAGTCAAAAAGGTTCATCTCCTTGTCCATTAGTCCGTGATATTATCCAACAGCGTCTTAAAGCAAATAAGAACCGACTGGCACAACTCATAGAATTACAGAATCATATGGAAAATACGTTGAAAAAGTGGCAGGACATGCCCAACGGGGTTCCGGATGGCGACAGTATTTGCATTTTAATTGAATCCATTGACGCTTCATCGAATCATGAGATAGACACTAATGATGATCTCAGGAAATAAGTGTAGATCATTATAAAATTACGCCAAAAAAGAGGAATAACAGATGACGGAATTGATTTCATTTTTGCTTTATGCCGTATTCTTTTATCTGATTATGCGGTTTACTTGTGGTACTCATGTTATCCATGGTTCTCATCGAAATAAACCGACTCAATCAATCGACCCTGTTTGTGGTATGAAGGTCTCTCTGGATAAGGGCTTCAGTAAAATATACCATGGCAGAGAGTATCGTTTTTGTTCTCGTAATTGCTTGATTAAATTTGATGATACTCCAGAAAAATACCTTAACCCTGATGGAGACAGGTTATGAAACAAACACTTTCCTTGACAGCCATAGGTCATGCCAGCAGTTTATTTCTTGCCATGACATTTACCTTGTGTGTGATTTTTGATCTGCTCTTTCCTGAGGCGGCGATGTATCGAAGTTGGCAGATATTATTACCGGGGTTTAAATGGCTGAGTTGGAACAGTTTTTTATTGGGATTGATAGAAAGTTATGGATATGGCTGGTATTTTGCACTGATTTGGGTACCGATTTATAACTTCAGTATCCGTTTTCAGGAAAAACAAAGTCATTGTTCACATACAGACACACACCAACATTTCCCTTCTTCAAAGCCTCCGACCCATAAGAGTTACAGCTGTCCCATGCATCCTGAAATACAGCAACAGGAACCCGGGAACTGTCCAAAATGTGGTATGACACTGCAAGCAATGCCTGCCCCCCCGGAAACGATACAAAAAGAATATGTGTGTCCGATGCATCCAGAAGTCGTAAAACATGAACCGGGAGATTGTCCGAAATGCGGTATGGCTTTACAAGCAGTTTCTGTATCCTCTGTAGCGATGCAAAAGGAATATGTGTGTCCGATGCATCCCGAGATTGTGCGTAACCAACCGGGTGATTGTCCCGTGTGCGGCATGACACTGGAAGCGCGTGATGTTGAAGTGGAAGAAGATACAGCCGAGCTGGACAATATGACCCAGCGTTTCCGGATCAGTCTGTTGCTTGCAATACCAGTATTTATTCTGGCTATGATTCATGATCTGGCACCGACTTTGCTGCCTTCATGGGTAGCCACTCGGCCTTTACAATGGTTTGAATTTGCCTTGGCAACTCCTGTGGTGTGGTGGTGCGGTTGGCCGTTTTTTCAAAAAGGCTGGGCTTCGCTGGTTCATCGCAGCCTCAATATGTTCACCCTGATTGCATTAGGAGTTGGCGTAGCCTGGACTTACAGCGTCGTTGCAACATTCTGGCCTGATATCTTTCCGGCATTGATGCGCGACGAATCGGGGGCTGTTGCTGTTTATTTTGAAGCCGCAGCTGTCATTACTTCCTTGGTGCTGCTGGGACAGGTATTGGAATTGCGGGCCCGCAGCCAAACCAGCGCCGCCATCAAATTATTACTGGGACTGGCGCCAAAATCTGCGCGGTTGGTACAGGAAGGTGGCGAAGAAACCGATATTCCTATTGAGCAAGTGCAACCCGGCAATATTTTACGAGTGCGTCCCGGTGAAAAAATACCTGTCGATGGTACCGTGCTGGAAGGTAACAGTTCTGTCGATGAATCTATGGTGACCGGTGAATCCATTCCCATTGAGAAAACCACGGATGATCCTTTGATTGGCGCTACGGTTAATGGTACCGGCAGTTTATTAATGCGCGCTGAAAAAGTGGGCAGCGATACCATGCTAGCACAAATTGTCCATATGGTTAGCGAAGCGCAACGTAGTCGTGCGCCCATTCAAAAATTGGCTGATACGGTTTCCGGTTATTTTGTTCCCGCGGTAGTGTTGATTGCGATAATGACGCTATTTATTTGGTGGTTTATCGGCCCTGAGCCACGTTTGGCCCATGCCGTGATTAATGCAGTCGCGGTGTTGATTATTGCCTGCCCGTGTG
>CAYYSO010000047.1:0-15367 GCA_964474415.1 uncultured Methylomarinum sp.
GGGAAGCGATACGGTCGGGATGGAAAGGTTCTAAAGCATCGGTTTTTTCACCAACACCGATAAATTTAATCGGCTTGCCGGTAATATGACGAATCGACAACGCCGCCCCACCGCGTGCATCACCGTCTGCCTTCGTTAATACAACACCAGTTAGCGGCAATGCATCGTGAAAAGCTTTCGCGGTATTGGCCGCATCCTGACCCGTCATACTATCGACCACAAACAGGGTTTCTACAGGATTAATTGCCGCATGCAAATCTTTGATCTCGCCCATCATTTCATCGTCGATATGCAACCGGCCTGCGGTATCGACAATCACCACATCCAGAAATTGACGCTTGGCGGCATCAATTGCTCGATTAGCAATATCTACCGGCTTTTCAGAAGCCTCACTTTCAAAAAAAACCAGATCCAGGTCATTAGCGAGCGTCTGCAATTGCTTAATCGCCGCCGGACGATAAACATCGACACTCACCACCCCGACCTTCTTCTTTTTCTTTTCTTTTAGATAGCGGCCTAATTTAGCAACCGTAGTGGTTTTCCCGGCACCTTGCAACCCCGCCATTAGCACAATAGCAGGCGGATTGGCTTTAAGGTTCAGCTCCTCATTCGCCTCCCCCATCACCTTAACCAATTCAGCCTGAACCACTTTAACCAGAGCCTGCCCCGGATTCAAACTAGCCTGAACCTCTTGCCCTAAAGCGCCCTCTTTAACATGCTCAATAAAATCTGTCACAACCGGTAAGGCGACATCCGCCTCAAGCAATGCCATCCGAACCTCGCGCATGGTTTCTCTAATATTGCTTTCCGTCAGTCGCCCCTGACCTTTTAAATTTTTAAGAGTGCCGCTCAAGCGGTCGGTTAAATTATCAAACATATCGCTATCTTTAATTAATAAGTTTTAGGCAAAACAGAGCTTTTGGTTAAATGAGAAGAAAACGAGAACAGATAAGAAAGACTGATTCTTCCCCTTCGCGTATTAATCACAACCATTTTAACCCTATGACTATTCAGCGGGATATATTACCATATGATGGACGCAAGTTTTTTTTGATTATTATTTTCTCAATATAGCATTCATCCGGGCATACTATGCATCCCATCGTCTTCGGCCTACTGTCTATCGTTTCTTACTTGAGCAGCGCACTCTTGCTATCAAAAAATATTCTTGCGGAAAAATCACAAGCCAGCTCCATCTACCCCGGCTGGCTAGCGCTACCTTTACACCTGACATATATAACTCACACATCCCTGCTATACAATCACCTGGATTTCAGCTTTTTCAGTATGGCATCGACAATCGCCGCCATTATTTCCCTGCTGTTATTACTGGCAAGCCTGACCAAACCCATTGAAAAACTGGGGGTTGTTATTTTTCCACTGGCTGCCTTGATGCTTGGCCTGTCTATCCTGTTTCCCGGTCAGGAACATGATCTGCAAAATTACTCCTGGCAGATGGATACCCATATTCTCAGCTCGATCCTGGCTTTTAGCTTATTGAACATAGCCGCCTTGCAAGCTATTTTTTTAGCCATTCAGGAGCAACAATTAAGAAAACACCCGCCTCGAAAAATCATCCTCACTCTGCCGCCATTACAGACTATGGAAGCCATGCTATTCAAGATGATTATTGCTGGTGTTGTTTTTTTGACAGTTTCTTTAATTAGCGGATTTATCTTCATAGACGATTTATTTGCCCAGCATCTGATACACAAAACTGTTTTATCAATTTTGGCGTGGCTGATTTTTTCCGCCTTAATTTTTGGTCGCATCCGTTATGGATGGAGAGGACAAACCGCCATTCAATGGACATTGATCGGCTTTACCGCGTTATTGCTGGCCTATTTTGGCAGCAAACTGGTATTGGAACTGATTTTACACAAAACTTAAAAACAGAGGCAATATTTTGCCTCTATTACCTTAATTACACACGGACATCTATCTTACCTGGAGATGATGAATCAATTAATTTAAGTTCTGCCGCCCCCTGCTCTTTTTGAACATCCTGTCCTTTTTTAACTACCTCAACGGCAATGTTTTCTTCAGCCGTTTTTTTATTCATCAATGCCGTTGCCAACCCTGGAGCATTGCCTCCACTCACTGAACCAATCATTGCTTAACCTCTCTGTTGTACTGAATCAAAGCCGTTATCGGCATATTGCAGGCAATCTTCAGCTTTTATTTTAAAATTTGTGAATCACAACACAAACTGCATTCCCTGCAAATCACCCCAACAATTTACGGATCTTGTCAATAAAATGACATTATATCTCACACACTTTATAGCCAATTAAATACATTTTATAAAATTCAATCACTTAATTAACAATTACAAAAAAAAACAAAACTGGCATAACACCTGCATAGCCAAATGCAAAACACAACAAAACTATGCGAGGTAACTATCATGTCTAGCGGAATGATCATTAACACAAATATCAGCGCACTCAATACTCAAAGGCAACTCACCAAATCGAATAATGCCCTGAGTACCACCATGGAACGATTATCCTCAGGTTTACGGGTAAATAGCGCCAAAGATGATGCAGCAGGTCTCGCCATTGCCAATCGGATGACATCTCAGATTAGAGGGATGACGGTTGCCGTTCGAAATGCCAATGATGGCATTTCGTTGGCGCAAACAGCCGAATCGGCTATGGGTGTCATTACAGACACCATGCAGCGAATGCGAGACCTGGCTGTACAGGCTGCCAATACTGGAGCAGTGACAGGCTCAGACAGGGAAAAATTACAAACAGAATTTAAACAGCTCAACGATGAATTATCGCGGGTTGTTACCAATACAGAATTTAATGGCAAAAAAATCATTAACGGCTCTTTGTCAGGCGGTGTTGCCTTTCAAGTGGGCGCCAATACAGCCGCTGACAATCAGATATCAATCGCTATTGCAAATTTATCAATTACCTTGTCAGCAGTCACTAAAGCCAGCATTGGTGCAGCTGCATCCGGGGCTGTGGTATTATCCGCCATTAATGTGATTGATACTGCGATTAAAAGTATTGACACCGCCAGAGCCAAATTAGGGGCAGCTCAAAACCGATTTACCACCACGATTTCCAATCTACAATCCTCTATTGAAAACCAGTCTGCCGCCAAATCCCGAATTATGGATACTGATTTTGCTGCGGAAACTGCCGCTTTAAGTCGTAGCCGAATTTTGCAGCAAGCGGGCACGGCCATGTTGTCGCAAGCCAATCAAAGTCCTCAAGCGGTATTATCCTTGTTACGATAAGCGGGTATACTATATCTTATCGTTGCCTATTGGTAGTCGTAGCCATCAATGCCAGGCGCTAATAATTTCACATAAGACTATGGAAACAAACAATATTTCGCAACATCCATTAAGCGCACTCAAAACCAATATTTTTGGCGAACGTTTTTTATATCATGTTAATCGCGACAGTTTTAGTAAAGTGAGTGCGTCCGTTATTTTTGATAATGAATTTAAAAAAAAGCTGTTTAATGAAGATTCGTTATATATCATAATCGGAACTGACTCTGGATTGTTGCCCAAGTATATACAACAACAGGGTATTCCAACGGGCACACGGTATCTGTTTGTTGAACTTGAAGATATTTTAGAGCAACTGCACCGTTATAACCTGCTGGAAGCGCTGGATGAAAATATTCTTTGCACTGATCTAAAAAACTGGGAAGAACAAGCCAAACAATTAAAGCTAAAAGAATACAGCTACCTACGGAACGTATCACTACATAAATCCTTGTGCGCGCAACAAGCTGCTATTCCAGAATATGCGGAACTTAACTGGCAGTTGGCAGATACCTTAGAAAATTTACATTTTCAATACACGACTACACTGGGAAGTCAGTTTTTTTTAATCCGTCAAATACAAAATCTGGCTGATAATATTTTACCGGCCAAGATCCTCGCCAATATTTATCAAGATAAAACAGGGATTGTTCTGGCAGGTGGGCCGTCTCTGGCGACAATACTGCCATGGGTTAAACAAAACCGATCAAAATTAATTATTTTTGCCGTATCCCGAATATCAAAAATACTGATTAATAACAATATAGAACCTGATTTTGTTATTTCGGTAGACCCTCAAGCACTAAATATTGATATCAGTAAAGAAATGTTTTTCTTTAAAAATACAATTTTCATTCATTCATACCACGTTGATCCGTCTCTTGCCAGCCAATGGCCAGGCACAAAGCTCTATTTAGGCAATAGATTTCCCTGGAAAACCACTCACAATCCAGATAATTTCAATTCCTTCGGTTCCACGGTATCTAATACCGCACTTGCCACAGCACATGCCTTTGGCTGCCAAAGAATTTTATTAGCCGGATTTGATCTGTGTTACACCAAAGAGGGCATTACTCATACTAAGGGAAGCAACGAAGCGACTATAGGCCCAAACTTCAACACCTCTTTTTTGGAAGTTGAAACCTATAACGATGAAAAACGCTCTACTAATACAGCCTTTTATATTGATTTACGTTACCTCGACATACAAGCTGAAGCCATCGCCAAGGAGAATAAAGAAGTCATTAATTTGGCCAAGGGTGCGGCAAAAGCAAAAAATGTCAAACATATCCCGCCTGAAAAAATAGTGCTAGATAAGCAGTCATTTTCACCTTTAGCCATTGCTTATAAAAAACTTTCCCGGTTAAGCACAGATGAGCTAAAAACTCATTATCAGGGCGTACAGCAAGAACTGAATAAGGCCGTTCACCACATAAAACTCATCAAAAAACTGGCTCAAAAAGCCTTGAAAATAAACCAGGAAATGTACAATGAAAACGGAGAAATTGAAAACTATAAGAATAAACGCGCATTAGATAAAATCGAAAAACAAATCAATAAACAACATCGCATTTATAGCATTCTGGTTAAAAGCTTTGGTATCTTGAATTTTATCAGAATCACATCACCACATGACGAGAGTGACTCCTGGACCGCAGAAAAAGCTAAAAAAATCGGCCGAATCTATTATGAGTCTTATACATCCGGTACCAAACAACTCCTAAACCTTATTGATGAAACAACATTACGAATTGCAGCAAGGCTTGAAGAAATAAAAGAAATACCTGACTTTTCGTTACTGATCGAACAATGGAAAAAAGATAAAAGCTATCATCGCGCTTCTATGTGGAAGCATAATCATCCTGAGTATCATTTACCTGATGATATAGCTGCTCATTTTGAAACCCTTGAAAATCAGTTTCAAAAACTATTAAATCCCCCAGAGACAGAACTCCAAAATATTTCAGAAACCCACTCAGCCTTGTCTTTATTAAAAACCAAAGCCATACTTTTATTCAACCACCATAAAAAAGAGGGCCTGGAAAGCTTAAGAGATAGTTTAAATCAACACCATGCCCAGGATTCAGAAAAACAACCCTATCAATTTTTACTAACCGCTTATATTGCTGAATTAGAAAATGATATTGCCCCGGCCTTGCATTTTTACAATCAGATCATCGATTTAGAACATTCGCCTTTATTAGAAGAAGCCTTACAAAGAGTCGCTTTACTTAGCATTGATCAAAACAACCATACTAATGCACTATTAGCATTAAAATGTTTATCAGACATCTCTCCTCTCTATCTTCCACATTACGCCGAAGCATCTCGGATTACCGGTGATTTCCTGGAAGCCATTGACAGCTACAATGCTTATATTAACTTTTTCCCGGAAGATATTGTCTCCAAGCTACATTTAGCCAATTTATATATCGACATCAAAGTCTACGAAGCGGCTGAATTAATGCTTGACCTCATTCTCAGCCAGAAACCGGAAATGGATACAGCCTTACAACTAAAAGCCAGAATAGCAGCACTTAAAGCAGGGGCAGTAAACTGAGCTTATATCGTTCCATACTTTAGAAGACATTATCCTCTTATATTAATACTGAGACTCGATCAAGCGCCTTCATCGCTTGACGTATCACCAAATCCTGATGTTTATTCGCAATAGCGTCAACAATTAGCGGAGCACTTAGGCAAAGTCGCAAAGCACCTATGGAATTCCCATTGACATCCATACCGGCATGGATAGGACGCCCTAATTGCACTCTTGGCGCCGTTCCTTGTTGCAGTTGTTGATAGATATTGAGCGCCTGAGTCATAGAAAGCAGTCCCTGCTTATTGCGCAGATAGAAAGGGAAAATGGTTGGGTTCGATAGATGGAGGGCCGGTAATAGTGAGAAGGCGGTATCAGCCTGTAGACGCTGATGAAGTTGTTGCCCAAAACCACACACAAAGTCACTGACCTGCTCATGATCCAATCGTTGCAACGCCTGCAATGCGGATAATGCTACCTGCCAGCGCATCAGCAAACCAACATCACCCATTTTAAACTTTGTCCGGGATATATCGGATAATGTAAAAAGATGGCTATTTGGCGGCAATAATAGTGCGGCGGAAAAACTAGGTCCAGCGAGAAACTTGGAGCCGGTAATGGCCACCATCACTCCTTGCCGCAAATAGTTACCCAGTTTTTTGCAATCAAAACGAAATTGACAGCCATCAAGCAACAGATGAATACGCCCGGGAAAGCGTTGTTGTAACTCCATCGCTGTAGCGAATGAGGGAGCAACCAAGCCGCTTTTAGAACCATCGACCATCACCAATAGTAGCGATGCTTTGTGCTGCATAATATGTTCAACTTGATTGATTACATTAGCGTCAACATCCTTGTCCGGCAAAAACGCCCCATCAGGTGAACGCAACGCAACTTCGCTAATGGGCAATACACCATCCAACGTCAGCGCCGACGGCACCCCACTCCCGGTTTCAGATGATTGCATCATCAACACCTGCAAGGATTGCATAGCGTATTTTTGAATCTGTTGTGCGGCCAAACGGTGAGCGCTGGTTCCTGACCCGGTAAGCAACACTGTTGTTTCTTTATCCAGTTGACAACTTTTTTTCAGTTCTTTGCCAATACGCGCATAATGCAGTCGGCAAGTCTTGTTCAAGCCGATAGAAGCGACCTCCTCAGCCAGCTGATTGCGATAATGATCCGCTATCAGCCATCCTTCCTCACTGATTGTACTGGCAGTAGAGGAACCAAATCGCAATAATTGAACATCCACTTGGGGGCGACATAAATAGTGATTGGCAGTTGTTAATGGATCCAGTTTTATCCGTGGATCATCACCAGCCACTAACAGCTCTGTGGTGGTTGGGAATGCCTTCATTTCATGGCGTAGCGGGAAATCATTTGTTGAAATGCGCGGAAAACCTTATCCATCTGCGGTTGTTTATAAGGGAACAGCTCGATTGGATCCATATCGTGGACAATGGCACTGGTATCCACTTCAAATACCAACAATTGGCCATCGGAATTTTCAGCACAATCAATAACTAAATATTCCAATTGAAAAGCATTGTGTATGGCAGCAAAAGTCTGCCGGTGACGACGACCAAAACCAGTATCAAAATCAGCCATGACAGTGGCTTCTTCATCGCGCTTGTCAGCGTTATCTTCCATATCTGCATTGAGATAATGCACTATCCAGTGAGATGATACCGCTAAATGGCACAGATAAGCTATGCCATCAATTAAAACAATACGATATTTACGAAATTGCCCGTCATCCGAAGAGTAGTCGATAAAAGGCGAAATATAAAATTGCTGCTCCGACTGCTGAGTCAAATACATAGTACTGTCACGACTATTATCCAATTTTACCAATCCATGTCCGGCATGAGATTCCACAGGACGGACAATGACGGGAAAATCCTGCTGCGACAGAAACTGGGCAATATCATCACCCATTTGTTGCAACTGCTGACGTGAAATCCGCACCGAAGCCGGCATCAGTACGCCCGGTGTGTTGTGCAATACCGTTGCCGCCTGTTCGCGAGAGGTACGCATAATAGACTGCGGTTTATCAATGACGGGAATAGGACAATCATTTAATTGGCCTGCCAGCTGTTGCAATAGAGGTCGATTGTGATCGGCTTCAGCAATAGCGACAAAACAAAGGCTAAAGTCCGGCAGATCATCAGGCAATGGTGCGCCTAACTGCATAAAGTGCAGTTCCATAGCAATGGGCGAATCTTTCAATAAAAACCCAAGAGGCGTATTGTCCATCAAATCGCCGGCGCACATCAGCGCTAACATCCGTATACCCGGTTTAATCGGGCTCGCAGCCAAATGATAGCGTAGTTGCAATGCCAATGCTTCCGCCTGCAATTCCCTGGCTAACTGAGTTTGCTGTGACAGTAACATTATTGTAGCCAAATCCATCATGGCGGCCGCGTTATCCGGTTGCTGTTCAATGCGCGTTAGCAGCTTCCCGGCAATAGGCGATAAATCTTTACCTGCATATGCCAGAGCGATGAGCGTGGCCGAGCCAATCAATGTTTGTGAGTTGGATTGCAAACAATTTCTCCGGTTGATAAATTTGAAACGGCATCTAGTGTAGCAGAAAGCAACCGATCAATATCTTCTTCCGTAGTTCGATGATTAACAATCGCTGCACGGATAGTGGCGCGATGATCAAGCATGGTGAGTGAAGGTGCAGCCAGACCGGAAAGTTGAATGTCTCGAATAATTCTACGGTGACAGTTATCATCACCATCACGAAGACGAAAACAGACAATGTTAAGCGACACTGGAGCCGCTAGTTCCAGTAAGGTATTTTTAGTAATTTTTTGACCCAGCAATTGTGCCAAACGGCAACATTCGGAAATTACTGCGGCCAGTTTATTACTGCCGAATGCTTTAAAAGTAAACCAGACTTTAAGTGCGCGAAAACTACGCGATAAGTCAATGCCATAGTCGCATGGCCATGGTGAGTTAGCCGCCAGGCCTTCTTTCTCACGTAATAAATAACCATCGGTTGCCGCGAAGCTACGACGATGAAGAACTTCATCACGCAGCAATACCAAACCGGCATCGTAAGGAACCTGCGCCCATTTATGAAAATCCAAAGCTAGCGAATCAGCGCATTCAATACCCTGCAGGCGCGGAGCAATGTCCTGCGACAACATCGCCAGCGCCCCGAAAGCGCCATCAACATGGAACCATGTTTGTTCATGGCTGGCTATATTGGCTAACGCTGCCAAATCGTCAATCGCCCCGGTATTGACGGTGCCGGCGCTGCCAACTATTAGCCACGGCGTACGACCAACAGCGCGATCATTCGCAATTTCGGCTTGCAGTGCATCCAGATCAATCTGATATTGTGCATTCACCGGGATGCGGTGTAATGCTTCAGCACCGATTCCGATAATCTCCAATGCGCGAGCAATACAACCATGTGCTTGTTCAGAAGCATAAACGATAGGCCTATTGGCTGAAGCCTTCTTGCGCGCTGTATGCAATGCCACCACAGTGGCGGCGGAGGTGCCTGAAGTCAGAACACCGCTGGCATTATCCGGAAAAAGAAACAGTTGCCGCATCCAGGCTATAACCTGTCGCTCCACCTCAAGCGGTATCTGATTGCGCCCGCCGAGATTGGCATTGAGTCCGGCTGCCAGCATCTCTGCTACCATGCCAACCGGCGTGCCGCCGCCATGCACCCAGCCCATAAAACCGGGATGAGCGTTACCCACTGCATAGGGAAGAATTTGCTGCATAAACTGCTGATGTATTTCTTCCAGTGACGTTCCTGTTTCTGGCATAGCCGCTTGAAACGGTGCCCGCAGGGCTTCATTAGCAGGCTGCCATACCGGTCGCTGGCGAAGCTGTTGCTGATAATCAATAATATCATCCAACATAGCATGCGCCTGGGCCCGGAAAGTATTCCAATTGTCGGGGTCAAGGCTCATTTCTCGATATTCACCCCGCACTACAGAATACAGATAACAAGGTGATAAGCTTTCTTTTCATGTCTTTTTTATTCTACAAAATCCCTTTATAAATTATGGTACGCTTTAACTGATTGCCGACCTTGTTTAAATGCTAAAATATGTTCTTCCAAGGCTTTTTTTTGCGCTTGTAGGTTGCGCAAAAAAGCAGCATTTTCTGCTTGTATTTTTCTTATCATCTGCCTCACTTCAGAGGTTTTCTCATTTACAGTCAACTCGGAAAAAAAGACTTCCAACATTGCCTGCCGCTGATTTAGAACAATGGTTAAATCCTGCCATTCAGCAGTTGATAAAAACAGCTCAATTTTCTCATTATATTCAGCAATATTTTTTTGGAGCTCAACCATTTTCCCCATCATTAATAATTACCGATACATTTCTGGAATCGCATTCCATGCCGACTGAACCTCCTTCATCAATCCACTGACTTCATCTAATATTTCAATACTGTTCTCAGCTGTCGCCTGAAATAATCGCATATCAATATATTCATACAAACTATGTAGATTATCCGCCAGATCACCCCCTCGTTCCCGATCAAGCCCATCTATCAAACCGCCAACAATACCTATGGCTAAAGAGATCTGAGCGCTTTTTTTCTGGTAATCCTGACGAACAATGGCGCCTTTTGCAGTATTAACCCGCATTAAAAATCCATCCATCAGCATTTGAATTAATTTATGCGGCGAAGCCTCTTCTATCATTAAATCAGTACTGTTTGCCACATATTGATTGACATTATTTCTATACATATTCGGTCTCATTTATATTCCCTCTATCCCTCAAAAGAGCTATAAGTTAGCCAACTGCTGTGATAAAAAAGCACCAGTAGACTGAAACTGCCCCACAGCAACATCCATCGCAATAAATTGTTTCATTAATTGTTTCTGTAAATTATCTAATCTTAATTGAACAGTATCACGTTCATCAGAAAATTTGCTTAATTGTTTATTCAGTGATGTTGTTTGCAGATCAAATGCGCCGCCAGATTGTAAAAACTGATCCAAACGCGTACTTAACCTTGCCGCGACGCCATCGCTTGATGAGAATACATCACTGACGGCATTGAGATTGCCCTTCAATACCCCGGAAAATTTAGCGCTATCCAATGACATCACCCCTGAACGATCTATCGAAATTCCGATCAAATTTAAAGAATTAAAGCTACTGCTTGCACTACTCACCGTATCGCTAACCGCTTGCCTTATCTGACTTTGTACTTGCCGTAAGGTTGAGTCGCCTAATAAAGCCCCCGCCGTATTACTAGCCGGATCAAATTTCCCTAAATCTTTGACAATCGTCATTAAGCCATTGAAAGCGGAGACAAAGCCATTGGCTACATCAGTAATGCTGGTTTCATCCAGAGTCACATCGACATTAAAAACCGTTCCTGTCGCCGCTGTTTTCAAATCTAAAGTCACACCTTGAATCACATCGGTAATGGAATTGGTACTTCGTGTTGCCATCTGCCCATCAACTAAAATCTTGGCATCCTGAGCAGCATTTTGCTGAGTTAAATTAGTGACACCGTTGGCTGGGTCGTAACCCAGATTTGATAATCCGGGCACACTGGGATCTTCAGTTGCAGTAACAGTTATACTATTAGCCGTTCCCGTGTTTTTCGCAGTCAATACCAGCTTGGAAATCGTCCCTCCCAAGCCATCATCCACATTAATGATACTGGCATTCACGCCTGAATTATCTGACGCCTGGTTAATAGCGTCACGAACGCCGCCCAAAGTATTGTTAGTTCCATCCAGGGTTACAGAAAAAGATGTTCCTGCCACTGATAAAGTTAGTGTACCACTACCCACAATTGCGCTACTGTCAGTATATCCAATTGAGGTTAATTTTTGCGCCTGGGCCAATTGTTGAACTTCCAGCGAATAAGAGCCTGTTGCCGCACCCAGGCCGGCTGTTGCCGTCAAAACAGTCTCATTCGCAGAAACCGCTTGCTGTTTATTAAATGTTCCTACCTCATTCAGTTTTCCGGTCGCTGTCTTAAAATCCGACAATGCGCCTTGCAATCGCCCCAATGCGCTCAACTTGGTATTAACTGCTGTTTCTCTCCGACTAATCGCATTAAAAGCTGGCTGTCCTTCAGCTGTCACCAATTGATTGACAATTCCATTGATATCAATGCCACTGCCAATACCCAAACCTGATGTTATCGCCATGATAAAACTCCTGGATTATCAATAATCTGCCATAAGATAAAACAATTTAACATATCCCATCAAAACACCGCCAATTGTATCGTGCTTGTGGGGTATTATCTTTTGTGGACACCCTAAGCCTGACCTTGAATAAGTCCTCCAGGCTTACCCTCTGCTTCTTGAATTTGCCGTGCTAACGCCAGCAATTCCTTTGAGGGAACCTGCTTTATAATCTCTCCAGTCTTCCTGTCGGTAACAGTCAAAACTATTTGTTTAGTCGTTTCATCTAATTTAAACTGCAAATCCCGCTGTACATTTTCAAGCAACTTATTTCCCTGCTCAACCAGCTTTTTTGCTTCCTGTAAAGAAGTTACTTTAGAATCCAGGTTAGAGGCAGAAGTATTACCTTTTAGCTCTTTGTCCGATTTATCTACTTTAGTTTCTGAATTAACATTAGTTTTTTGAGTGCGATCATTATTCCGATTGAGAGGCAACAACGTAACTGTTGTTATTTTTGAAATATCATTATTCATAATCCACCTCTGTACACCGTTATAGATATCGTTTTTAAGAGGTCAAAGAGACAAGGCATACCTTGTCTCTATTTGCCAAAAAGATATCCATATTCTACCTGGGTTTATCTCAATAAACCAAGAACCGCATTCGGTGATTGATTCGCTTGCGATAGCATCGCCGTGCCCGCTTGTTGTAAAATCCGGCTACGGCTTAAGGCAGCCGTTTCTTGAGCAAAGTCGGTATCCACTATTCTGGATCTTGCAGCCGATTGATTTTCAATAGATGCCTGTAAATTCGTAACAGTAGTAGTAAATCGGTTTTGTATTGCCCCTAATTTAGCTCTGGCAGTATCAATACTTTTAATAGCGGCATCAATAACATTAATAGCGGATAAAACAATACCTGCAGAAGCAGTACCACCAATACTGGCAGCAGTGACATTTGACAAAGTAACTGACACGTTGTTTATACTGATTGCTATCTGATTGTCACCAGCAGTATTGGCGCCCACTTGAAAATTAACTCCCCCAGATAAAGATCCGTTAATAATTTTTTTACCATTAAATTCTGTATTTTTAACAACCCGTGACAACTCATCGTTGAGTTGTTTAAATTCTGTTTGCAATTTATCTCTATCTGAAGCCGTTACAGCCCCCGTATTGGCGGCTTGTACCGCCAAATCACGCATTCGCTGCATGGTATCTGTAATTACGCCCAGCGCTGATTCAGCGGTTTGTGCCAACGAAATACCATCATTAGCATTTCGAACCGCGACCCCCATACCTCTTATTTGAGAAGTCATTGCATTACTAATTGCCAGGCCTGCCGCATCATCTTTTGCCGAATTAACCCGCAAACCAGATGACAATCGCTCCATCGAAGTTGATAACGCCATATTAGTAGCGGTTAAACGCCGTTGGCTATTGATTGATGCTATATTTGTATTAATGACCATTGCCATGATGCTACCCTCCAGATTTTCTTAATTCTTAGTAATGATTAAGAAAATGTTCAATTAAAATAAAATTAAACTACCGTAATTTTAAACTCAATTATTTTATCGACTCGCTTTATATTTTCTTTAACTTTTTATTTTGTTTAGACTCAATAAAAACCTTGCTGAAATGGAAGCAGAGAGCTATGAGCATAGCACATGCTCACTTATGGAACCTCTGAAAAATTAACGTTTATGGAGCCAAGCCTCAAAAAGAGTGTTTTTTGAAAAATGACATCATAAATTCCCTTGGCTCTTTGTTTATACTCATCGCACATGAAATTTCGGCACTCAAGTGGTTCCGATGATCTGAAAATTATCGGTTAACAACGTGCGTAATTCCGCCTGATAGCGATCTGCTGCATTAAAAAACGCATCACACGCTTCCTTGAATAAGGCAAAAGTTTCATAGTAGAGACCGTACAGTACCTTTTTCTTGAAAAACTTCCAGTAACGTTCGATCAAGTTCAGATTGGGCGCATAGGGCGGTAAAAAGATCAATTCAATTTTTGATTTGTCGAGATATTCTCGAACGATTTTCGATCGATAATAACGGGCATTGTCGCAGATAATGTAAATATTCTGGGCACCCGTATTTTGTGCCTCGATTTGTTGAAACAATTGAATAGTTGATTGCGCATTGATAGTGTCATCATAGCGAATGATGGCCTGTTGCGTGGCCGGGTTGATGGCGCCATTGATATTCAGACGCTGCCGCCCGGTATTGCTTTTAATCTCATGATCACGGCCACGCTTAATCCAGCCGTAACCGGCGACAGGATTATGATGCGGATGCGTGGCATCCATGAAATAAACAGGGTCTTCGGGAGCCTTGGTGGCTTTGAGTTCCTCATAAGATTGCACAAACTCCCGTTGTTTTTTGGCATCAGCTTTACCGGGAACCAACTTCGGCTTTTTGTACACATAACCCATTCGGTGTAATAGTTG
The DNA here is from genome assembly GCA_964474415.1 of uncultured Methylomarinum sp. GTDB lineage: Bacteria > Pseudomonadota > Gammaproteobacteria > Methylococcales > Methylomonadaceae > Methylomarinum. The sequence continues at coordinate 14,426 of CAYYSO010000047.1, forward strand.
AGTAATTCCGCTTTCGCTGTAAGACACCCGCCAGGTTTGTTCAATATAATGGGCGATCTCTTTGGCGGTCAAATAAAGATTTTCCAGCAGATGCTGATCCAATGCCTGTTGTTGTTCTTCACTCAGCATCGCCTCACTTCCGCCAGCATTATTCTTTTTAAGCGCCTCTAAGCCACCTTTACGATACCGTTTGTAATGATTTCGCACGGTTTCCCGATCGATCATAAGGGCTTCAGCAACTTTAGTGACCGACCAGCCTTTTCCCAATAGATAAATCCAGCACCTCACCCTTCATCCAGCACCTTGTAGTGCATAGTATGGTGCTGGACTCATCCTTGCCATAAATGGCGAGGTATTCTGAGGTGCTGGATAAACTGTTTTTATTCTGTCAGCATAACGCTTTTCTGGGGCATGACGATGCTCAAGTTCGAGTGCGTCAAGTTCTTGTCTGGTGAGGTGATAACGGGATGTCATACCTTAATTATGGGCATCTCTATATAGTACCTACTCGTGTCAAGTGGGTAGCTTGTTATCCTTATTCGTTATTCGTTGACCTACCGCTTCCATAACTTCTTCATACTTGCTTGAAAAAATACCATTTTCATATCTCAAACAGGTAGTTATAGCCTTTCTCCATTAAACCCTTCTCATACTCAGAGAAAGTACGCTACAATTCCTGCCAATTAAATCGGAATATGAATTGCATGTGATTACTACCTATAGCATTATCGGTAGCAGGGCCGGTGGTTTAATTTTACTTTTAAACACTATATATTGATTTTATTTTTAATAAGCCTTAGTTCTCGGACAACCTCCTAGACAAAGTAAAGCCCATAGATTAAGCACTGATCTTTAACCACTATTGAAATAAAGTGAGTTTACCTTATAAGCTGAAGTTTCCTAATTTTTTAAGGAGAAGAATATTAGTAGAATCTAATTTTC